>NZ_WSPG01000104.1:0-265 GCF_022819185.1 Morganella sp. HSTU-ASny43 | reverse complement strand
TTCTAATTGTGTGTGTCTTTCGTGGACCGTTCCCTAGTCGGTTTTTCCCAGTCAGCTTTCTCGGTTTGAATTCTCCAGTCGGTCTCTCTAGTCTCTCCTGCAGCGAGTCTGCCAGTCAGTCTAATTGCATTTCGGCAGATGTTTATTTCGTTTCGCCACGATCGCATCGATAGCATTAGCTTGACTTCGTTGCATTGCGATTGGGGTATCGTCTTGCTCGCATCAAGTCACCTTGAGTGGTATAGCGCTCTCCATGGTGCCATGC
>NZ_WSPG01000103.1:0-265 GCF_022819185.1 Morganella sp. HSTU-ASny43 | reverse complement strand
CGCCAAACATGTCTACGAGACCAATCTGTTCTTCTACTTACGCAAAGGCGCTGAGGACGGTAGGCTCTTCAAGGCAATGTGAGTAAAGGTTCCTTCAGATTCTGAAGTTCGCAATTTTGGTCGCTTTCATGTCAATGTTTGAAACTAAAATTTGAAGATCAAGTTCGAAGTCAAAGTTTAAGTGGACAACGTTTGAATTGCCAAAGTAACCTCAAATCTTTTCCAGTAACCTGAACTACCTGGAGGTTGGTTTACCGGTGAAGAT
>NZ_WSPG01000102.1:0-265 GCF_022819185.1 Morganella sp. HSTU-ASny43 | reverse complement strand
GTGCACCACTTGGTACACCACTCAGTGCACCACTCAACATCAACCGAGCTGCTCTCCACAATGGCTGATTGGATAGATCAAAAGAGCTTCCTGTTTTAATCAGAGCGAATGATCAATATACTCTCAATTAAAGGTTACATTGTTTGCAGACGCTCGGCTTCTCTCTGGAGATTTCCTCTTTCTCTTTTTTAAAACGCAGCCATATTGGAAACTTTTCTTCCACATAGACTCACCATAGAGGTTCTATGATAGAGCCCTACAGTAA
>NZ_WSPG01000101.1:0-266 GCF_022819185.1 Morganella sp. HSTU-ASny43 | reverse complement strand
GATTAGCCCGGCAATTGCACCCATTGCGAACACGCCGCCTGCAGCTCCTCCCTGCTGACGATTACTCATCAGCGTTAAGCGGGTTTGCAGCGAAGAGGGCAGTTGCAGAGTGAACAGGCCAAACATCGACAGCGCCAAAAGAATAAAGACAACTGACAGACCAATAAGCACGTAAGGATGCTGAAGCGCTGCCTGGAATTGCAATCCAGCGGCGGCGACCACGAGGCCGAGCGCCGTGTAGGTTAATGCCATGCCCTGGACATAAA
>NZ_WSPG01000100.1:0-270 GCF_022819185.1 Morganella sp. HSTU-ASny43 | reverse complement strand
GTACAAACGCTCAAGCTGGACAACAGCGCTGTCGGCTTTGAAGACCAATCGAACTCGCGCCCGGTCAAGGTGCGTGTCGAGCCGCTGAACGTGGTCGTGCAGAACGCCTCCTCCGATCTCGGCAAACCGGTCAGCGTGCAAATTGGCGCAGGGCTGGGTGCCAAGGGCAAGCTCGATGTGCGCGGCGAGGTCGTGCCGCAGCCGCTCAAGGCCGACCTGCGCGTGAACTCGCAGAACCTGTCGCTCGCAGGCTTCGATCCGTATCTGGAC
>NZ_WSPG01000010.1:0-123869 GCF_022819185.1 Morganella sp. HSTU-ASny43 | reverse complement strand
GGTTATAACTCAGTCCGATTCAGTCTTACAAAATCCCGCTATATAAGATTTTTCCGGTTTAATATTTTATATCGATATAAAAATGACAGTTAAATTAATAAGTTATTGACTTAATTTGATTAACTTAAACAAAATATTTGTCCGATATGGCCGGAAAATTCACGTAAAGTATCCCGCTGTTACTGAAATGTTATCCGTATGGAACAGCAAAGGGTATTTATCAATGCAATGGAAAAATAGTGCGCAACGGTACGGGCACCTCTCCGTTCTGCTTCACTGGGGCGTGGCAATCACCGTTTACGGGATGTTTGCACTGGGGCTGTGGATGGTTTCGCTGGGTTACTATGATGTCTGGTATCACCGCGCACCGGAGATCCATAAGAGTATCGGGATCCTGCTGTTTATTGTGTTGGCTGTCCGCATGATCTGGCGCTGGCTTTCCCCGCCGCCGCCGGCATTATCCACTTACAGCCGGTTTACCCGCATCAGTGCCGCACTGGCGCACTGGCTGCTGTACGGTATTTTGTTTGCCATTCTGATCACCGGCTATTTTATCTCAACGGCAAATGGTCAGGCGATATCGGTTTTCGGCTGGTTTGATGTACCGGCCACAGTGACAGACGGCGCAGAGCAGGCGGATACCGCCGGTACGGTTCACCTGTACCTTGCCTGGTCGGTTGTTGTGTTATCGGCGCTGCACGCGCTGGCGGCACTGAAACATCATTTCTTTGATAAAGACGCCACATTAAAACGCATGCTGGGCATGAAACCCTGAACGGGCTGCCCGTAATTTTATTATGACGGAGTGAATATGATGCTGAAGAAAGCACTGGTTGGTTTAAGCGCAGGTATGATGCTGCTGGGTTCCGGTGCGGCAATGGCCGACACCTATAAGATAGATAAAGAAGGGCAGCACGCCTTTGTGCAGTTCCGTATTCAGCACCTGGGTTACAGCTGGCTGTACGGGACATTTAAGGATTTTGACGGCACATTTACCTTTGATAAGGCCGACCCGGCAAAGGATAACGTGGATGTGACCATCAAAACCGGCAGCCTGGATACCAACCATGCTGAGCGTGACAAACATCTGCGCGGAGGGGATTTTCTGAATACAGAGAAAAATCCGGAAGCAAAATTTGTTTCAACCAAAGTAGAAAAGAAAGGCGACGACTTTATTATCACCGGTGATCTGACGCTGAACGGCGTGACCAATCCGGTTACTCTGGATGCAAAACTGACCGGTGAAGGCAAAGATCCGTGGGGTGGTTACCGCGCCGGTTTTGAGGCAACGGGGAAAGTCTCACTGAAAAGCTTTAATATTAAAGCCGATCTGGGACCGAAGTCTCAGGATGCTGAACTGATTATTTCCGTTGAAGGCGTAAAAATCTGATTATTTTTACAATCTGAACAATTATCGGGGCCTGCAATAGCAGGCCTTATTAATTTGTGTCACTATCACTTTCAGTGATAACTCAGCGTATCAGAGGAAAGTGCGTGAATAAAAAACTCAGCTTATTATTGGTTCTTATTGTTGCCGTGGTCTTTGCCGGTGCCGGTTATTATATGGGTAAGCGGGATAATGTTTTTTCTGTCACCGCCGTCAGTAAAGACGGAGCGGCAACACAAAAATCACTTGAAGCAGAGATGATGTCGGAATCGATGCAGTTTGTTGAAGTGGTAGGCAAAATTTCCCCGGAAAAATATAAAGGCCTGAAGAGTAATATCAGGAACTATGACACCATGACCCGCGAGCAGAAAGTGGCATGGATGAATGATATCGCCGGGATGACGGCAGTGTTATTAATTGACCGGATCCCGTATGCCTCTGATGATGCCCTGAATGCCTTCGCCGGGGCGGTAAAAGAGCAGGCGGAAGGTTATCTGGTAAAAGATCCGTCCGGACAGCAGTGCTTTAATAACTTTTTCCCGGCACTGAATAAATTCCCGCAGAATAAAGCGCAGTTTACCTATAATGAAGCCGATATCCGGATGCTGAAAACCGTGAATCTGATCCTGACATCATCACTGGAAGACCGGAATACCGGTAATGTCCCGGCGCAGGAAGCTTATAAGGTATTAGGGGATGTTTATCAGAAACTGTCAGAAAAATACGGTGATAAAGTGATGTTGCTGAGTGACCTGAATAAAGGCGCGGAAGACCCGGTCACCACCTGTCTGATTGTCGGCGATTTTTATGACTTATTCACGAAAGAACCGAATAAAGCGGCTACCGCTGAGGCGCTGCGTCTGATTTTGTCTCAGTAAATATCTCCGGGTACCGGATAATAACCGCAGCGTTTATGACTCTGCGGTTTTTTTATGTCCGGCGGACAGAAACGGAAATGTGCAAATCGTGCTGTTTTCTGTATCCGGATAAAAAACAAACACATTTCAGTAAAACACGATACTTTGTTTAAGAATCGGGAAAGGTAAACAGAAAATACTCTGATACCCGAAAATGAACCGGGCAGACGAATAATCAGGGGATTTTTACCGTAATCGCTTTTTATGTGTTCTGTCTCTGTCACTGAGAGTGCAGAAATAAGTATCAAAATATGCAGCGGATATTACTTAAATATCTGATTATTTCCCTATATTCATTTGCTGTTCATCATAATCCGATAAATAAGTTACATATTTTATTGTGTTCAGCAGATGTTTTGTTTCTGTTTATATTGTTTTCGGTTTTCCCCTGTAATATTTCACTTACCGTTACTTTTATAGTGATTCAGGCTATTCTGTGCGCAATATTTTTGGCTTAACTTTATTACCGGGGTATTTTGATGGACAACACATCAGCGCAGTCTTCTGCTGCCCAGCCTTCTGACAAAAAAACATCGTCATCCAATCCCGCCAGACGAAAAATCTGGCTTGCGGGAACGTCACTCCTCTTTATTGTGCTGCTCGCCGGCTATCTTATTTACTGGTTCATGGTGCTGCGTTATCAGGAATATACCGATGACGCCTACGTGGTGGGCCTTCAGGTGCCGATCGTCGCACAAACCACCGGTAATGTGACACAGGTGAATTTTGAGAATACCGATCTGGTGCATGCCGGGGATGTGCTGGTAGTGCTGGATAAAACTAATGCTGAACTGGCTTACGCGCAGGCCCGTCATGATCTCGCGGCCACGGTGCGGCAGACTCAGGAACTCTATTTTAACCGCGACCAGCTCGGTGCGGTTATCGCCCAGAAACAAGTGATGCTGAATCAGGCACAGAATGACTATGCCCGCCGCAGTGTGTTAGGACAGCGGGGGACTATCTCCAAAGAAGATTTACAGCACTCACGGGAAGCGGTTGAAGAGGCGCAGGCATCCCTGAATGCGTCTGTGCAGCAACTGAATGCCACCAAAGCCCTGCTGAAAACCACGGCGCTGGCGGATCAGCCTGCGGTGCTGCAGGCGGCGGATAAAGTCCGTGATGCCTGGATTAACTTACAGCGCACGGAAATCCGCAGTCCGTTTACCGGGTATGTCTCCCGCCGCAACGTGCAGGTCGGGGCTCAGGTCAGCCCGAATGCCTCACTGATGGCGATTGTACCGGTCGAACCGGTCTGGATTGATGCCAACTTTAAGGAAACGCAGCTCAGTAGTGTGCGTATCGGGCAGCCGGTCACCATTACCAGTGATTTTTACGGCGATAAAGTGACCTTTAACGGCACGGTAGCCGGGCTGGATATGGGTACCGGCAGTGCCTTCTCTCTGCTGCCTGCGCAGAATGCCACCGGGAACTGGATCAAAGTGGTGCAGCGTCTGCCGGTCCGGGTAGAGCTGGATCCGCAGCAGGTTGCCAGATATCCGCTGCGTATCGGGTTATCGATGAACGTGACTATCGAAACCAAAAATACCGATGGCCCGGTTCTGGCCAATGTCCAGCGTGATACCCCGGCCTTTAAGAGTGATGTGCTGATCCCGGATCTGGCACCGGTCAATGCGGTGATTGCACAAATCATTACCGATAACGCCAGTTAATCAGCGCGGGGCTTTATTGTGGCTAATCAACCATTAACAGGCATGAAACTGGTCTGGGCGACCATCGCGCTGTCGATGGCCACCTTTATGCAGGTGCTGGACTCCACTATTGCCAACGTGGCGATCCCGACCATTTCCGGCGATCTCGGAGCTTCTGTCTCTCAGGGCACCTGGGTTATTACCTCATTCGGGGTATCCAACGCGATTTCCATCGCGATTACCGGGTTTCTGGCCAAGCGTTTCGGGGAAGTACGGGTGTTTATCTGGTCCACCGGGCTGTTTACCCTGACGTCACTGCTGTGCGGGTTATCAGAAAGCCTGGAAATGCTGATTTTCTTCCGCGTGTTACAGGGCGGGGTGGCCGGGCCGATTATCCCGCTCTCACAAAGCCTGCTGCTGAAAAGTTACCCGCCCGCCAAACAGAATACCGCGCTGGCACTCTGGTCGATGACCATCATTCTGGCGCCGGTGTTCGGGCCGATTATGGGCGGCTATATCAGTGATAACTTCCACTGGGGCTGGATTTTCTTTATCAACGTACCTATCGGTATTGCGGTGGTACTGGTCAGCCTGATGCTGCTGCGCGGTATGGAATCGAAGGTGACAAAGGTTCCGCTCAATGTGATTGGCTTGTCGCTGCTGGTGGTCGGGATCGGCTGTCTGCAAATCCTGCTGGATAAAGGGAAAGATCTCGGCTGGCTGGAGTCAGATGAAATTGTCGCACTGGCCATTATTGCAGCCGTTGCGCTGGTCTTCCTGGTGATCTGGGAACTGACGGATAAAAACCCGATTGTCGAGTTGTCGCTGTTTAAGTCGCGTAACTTTACCATCGGCACACTGTCGGTCAGTCTGGCGTATATGGTCTATTTCGGCGCAATTGTACTGCTGCCGCAGCTGCTCCAGGAGGTGTACGGCTATACGGCTGAATGGGCAGGGCTGGCGCTGGCGCCTATCGGGCTGGTGCCGATACTGATTTCCGCGTTTGTCGGTAAAATCTCCAATGTGGTGGATTTGCGCTGGATTGTAACCTTTAGTTTCGTGGTGTATTCCGTCTGTTTCTACTGGCGCGCCTATACTTTCGAGCCACAGATGGGGTTCTATGCCTCGGTCTGGCCGCAGCTGGTGCAGGGTTTTGCAGTGGCCTGTTTCTTTATGCCGCTCACCACCATCACGCTTTCCGGTCTGCCGCCGGAGAAACTGGCCTCGGCCTCCGCGCTGGCCAATTTCTTCCGGACACTGGCGGGATCTATCGGTACATCGATCACCACCACGCTGTGGAGCCGTCGCGAATCGTTACATCATTCTCAGCTTACGGAATCCATCACCGCGTATAATCCGGAATCGGTACAGATGTATCAGGAGATGGCGCAGCACGGGTTATCAGAAGCGCAGACCTCCGCCTATCTGGCGAAGGAAATTACCGCCCAGGGGCTGATTATCAGTGCCAATGAGATTTTCTGGCTCTCCGGCGGCGTCTTCATCGGATTGATTGTTCTTATCTGGTTTGCCCGGCCGCCGTTTGCCACAAAATCCTGATAAGGACTACAGTAATAAGGAAGCGTAACCGGTAAGCTGCCGGTTGCCGGACGCAATGAAAAGGGGTTTTTCATGACATTTAAGCGAATTATACTTGCCGGTGCGGTCGCGTCGGCCACATTACTGGCTGCCCAGATTGCTTCCGCCTGCACCCGGCTGGTGTATCTCGGGGATGATGCGCAGGTGATCACTGCCCGGTCAATGGACTGGAAAAGTGATGTCGGTACCAATTTATGGATCTTCCCGCAGGGGATGGAACGCGATGGTGCCGCCGGGCCGAATTCCGTGAAATGGGTGTCAAAATACGGCAGTGTGGTGGCATCCGGCTATGATGTTTCCACCACCGACGGCATTAATGAAAAGGGATTGTCCGCAAACCTGCTGTGGCTGGTGGAATCGGTGTATCCGACACCGGAAAGCAACAAACCAACCCTGAGTATCTCTGCCTGGGCACAGTATGTGCTGGATAACTACGCGACCGTTGAAGAAGCGGTTACTGCACTGGAAAAAGAGCCGTTCGCAGTGATCACTGATAAAGTCCCGGGTGAAGAGCGCCTGGCGACACTGCACCTTTCATTATCCGATGCTTCCGGTGACAGCGCCATTATTGAATATATTGATGGCAAACAGGTAATTCATCACAGCCGTAAATATCAGGTAATGACCAACTCCCCGGTATTCAGCGAGCAGCTGGCACTGGACAGCTACTGGCAGCAAATCAACGGCACCGTGATGCTGCCGGGCACCAACCGCTCCGCTGACCGTTTTGCGCGCGGGTCTTTCTATATTAATGCGATTCCGAAAGCGACCACGCCGAATAAAGCGGTGGCGTCTGTATTCAGTGTGATCCGCAATGTGTCTGTGCCGTTCGGGCTGAATACCGAAGAAGAGCCGAATATCTCCTCCACCCGCTGGCGTACGGTGGTGGATCACAAACGTCAGATTTATTTCTTTGAATCGGCGCTGACACCCAATATCTTCTGGGTTGACCTGAAAAAAGTGGATTTCAGCAAAGAAAACGGCAAAGTGAAGAAACTGGATTTGGGTCCTGAACAGCAAAACATTTATTCCGGTGATGTGGCAAAGGATTTCACCGATGCTAAACCGTTTGTCTTTCAGGGGATAAACGAAGTTATCGCCCGTCAGAAATAAAAGTCATTTACGCCTCACCGGAAAGGATATAAGATGTATTTAAAATGCATCTTTAAGGTGAGGCGTAAAATGGAAAACTTAGTCTGCTATAAAACCCTGCCGGTCTGGCAAAAAACCACTATCCCGATGGCCTTTACGGATCGCCATAATACGGCGGAAGGTACGTGGGCGCAGCTGACGGTTCTGGCGGGGGAGATGGATTTTGTCGTTTTCGGTGAAAACGGCGAAGAGACCCGCTACCACTTTGATACCACGCATCAGCCGCCGCGTCTTGACCCGCAGGTGTGGCACAAAATTGAATCCGTCAGTGATGATATTTCCTGTCAGCTTGCCTTCTGGTGTCAGCCTGAAGATGAATTCTATAAAATCCACGGACTGACCCGTCCGCACTCCGAAGTCCGTGAACTGGTGACAATGACAAAACCGGGTAAAACACTCGATTTAGGCTCCGGACGCGGGCGCAACAGCTTTTTCCTGGCGCAGCTCGGTTATGATGTGACGGCCATGGATATCAATCCGCAGCACATTCAGGCGATCGAGGATGTGAAAGCCGCTGCGGGGATCAGCAATATCCGCACGCAGGTGTATGACATCAACCAGCATGCATTACAGGATGATTACGACGTCATTATTTCCACCGTGGTGCTGATGTTCCTGAAAAGAGAGAATATTGCTGCGATCATCGCCGATATGCAGGCACATACCCGCCAGGACGGGTATAACCTGATTGTCTGCCCGGTGGAAACAGAGAATATGCCGTATGATGAACTGCCGTTTGACTGCTTCCTGAAACCGGGCGAGTTATCCGGCTATTATGCGGACTGGGACATTCTGAAATACAACGAAAACCCGGGACATCTGCACCGCACTGATGCGGCAGGCAACCGGATCCGATTAAATTTTGCCACCCTGATTGCCCGCAAAAAAGCCTGATTAATATTACCCTCGCGGCGCGTCACCGGTTTTTTCCGGCGGCGTGCCGTTCTGCATCAGGATCCGCTCCAGCAGTACCGAATACAGCGGACGTCCGCCCAGATACTGCGCCAGCAGTGTTGCCCCCAGACATGTGATAATCATCGGCAGGATCAGCTGATAGTTATCGGTCATCTCCAGCACCAGCACAATACCGGTAAGCGGCGCACGGACGGTGGCGGCAAAGAGAGCCCCCATGCCTGCAATGGCAAAGGTCGCCGGTTCAATCTGATACTGCGGAAACAGCAGCATGGCGGCATAGCCGAAGAAACTGCCGAATAGTGTGCCGAGTGCGAGTGTCGGCGCGAAGATCCCGCCCGGCGCACCGGAACTGAAGCAGATAACCGTGGTGAGCACACGGAACAGGAAGATCATCAGAATACCGGTCAGGGAGTAGTGCAGCGCAGCGACATCCGGGATCACCGCGAATCCGCCGCCGGTTACCTGCGGCCAGTACAGCCCGGCAATGCCGCATAACCCGCCAATCAGACCGCCGGTGGCAACAAAACGGGATGTTTTATCCTGATAAAAACGGCGGAACTGTGTCTGCATGGTGAGCAGAAAGCGGTTAAACATCACACCAATCACACCGAAAACCATTCCCAGCACCAGATAGAGCCAGAGAGTATTCAGCGGGGCGGCATGGTATTTACCGATATCCAGAATCGGCGCGCCGCTGTTAAAGGTCTGAAAAACAATGCTCGACATGATTACGCCGATAAAAACGGCTTTGATGGAAATCAGGCTGTAACGGAACTGCGGACGCATTTCCTCAATGATAAACAGGATCCCTGCGAGCGGTGCGTTAAAGGCGGCGGTCAGACCGGCGGCGGCACCGGTGGCCAGCAATGTGTGGCGGGATTCCTGGTTTTTCACCCCGGCCAGCGCACTGACCAGCCCGCTGATATTTGCCCCTAACTGCACGGTCGGGCCTTCACGCCCCAGCACCATACCGGAGCCGAGAGTACCCAGCCCGCCGATAAATTTTACCGGCAGCACCCGCCACCAGCGTACCGGGCGGACATCCTGCAATGCCCCTTCAATTTCCGGGATCCCCGACCCGCCGGATTCCGGTGAAAAACGGCGCACCAGCCAGTAACCTGACATGGCCAGCAGGGCGGAAACAATGAACATCAGCGGGATAAGTATTTCTTTATTATCTGTCAGTGAAGACAGAGAGCTGACCCGGTATTCACCAACCCAATTGACCCCGCGTTCAAACAGCACACCGGTAAAACCGGCGAGTGCGCCGACGGCAGCCGCCAGCAGCAGGACAGTAACAGGGGCGAGATTGCGTTCTTTAAGGCGTTTGAGCACACGATAACGGCGTTTAAGCGTGGCTGTCGTATGCGGTAAAGCATCTGACATGGCTGAACATGATCCATTCTAAATAAAAATTAATCACTATTTTAATTCAATTTGTGACAAGTGACACCCTTCACAGATTCAAAAATCCAACGCAAATCCGGACATTTTTTGTTCGCATTCCCGGCATTTTTCCGCTTTATTAATAAATGATAAATAAATGTTATTTATATGTGACGCGTAAAATAAAAAAGTAACAGGGCCGGTCAGGAGGGGTGAATGGATTTGATAACAGAGTGGCTGGGCGCGCTGAACGGCGTGGTATGGGGTGTGCCGATGCTGGTGGGAATACTGGGTGTTGGCTTATATATGCAGATTCGGCTGGGTTTTTTGCCGATTCGTAAACTGGGAACCGGGTTCAGATTATTATTTCAGCGCAATGAATCACGCGGGGAAGGGCAGATCTCCCCGTTTAACGCCCTGATGACGGCATTATCCGCCACTATCGGCACCGGCAATATTGCCGGTGTGGCAACAGCAGTGGTGATGGGCGGGCCGGGGGCGCTGTTCTGGATGTGGATGACGGCACTGGTGGGTATGGCGACAAAATACTCAGAAGCCGTGCTGGCGGTTCGTTATCGTGAAGTGGATAAATACGGGCAGTATGTCGGCGGCCCGATGTATTACATCAAAAACGGCCTCGGCCCGAAATGGGTCTGGCTGGGAACACTGTTTGCGGTATTTGGTGCCTGTGCCGGGTTCGGTATCGGGAACACGGTTCAGGCCAACTCCGTGGCTGATGTGCTGGAGAGTAACTTCGGCATCAACAAATGGGTGACCAGCGTGGCGCTGGTGCTGCTGGTCGGTGCGGTACTGATTGGCGGGATCCGCCGTATCTCAGACGTGGCCGGTAAACTGGTACCGTTTATGACCGTCGGCTACTTTGGTGCCGGTCTTGTGGTGCTCGCGCTGAATATCAGTGAAATTCCGGCGGCGTTTTCCCTCATTATTACTTCTGCCTTTACACCGGTGGCGGCACAGGGCGGGTTTGCCGGGGCGACCGTCTGGGCGGCTATCCGTTTCGGGGTGGCGCGCGGCGTATTCTCCAACGAGGCGGGTCTGGGCAGTGCACCGATAGCGCATGCTGCCGCGAAAACCCAGAACCCGATCCGTCAGGGGCTGATCGCCATGCTCGGTACCTTTATTGACACCATTATTGTCTGCTCGGTAACCGGCCTGACCATTGTCATTATGGGCGGCTGGCTGACAGCGGAAACCGGTGCCACACTGACCGCTTCCTCTTTCAAAGCGGCGATTCCGGGCGGAAACTATATTGTGGCGATTGCACTGACGATTTTTGCCTTCACTACAATCCTCGGCTGGAGTTTTTACGGTGAGAAGTGCGTCCAGTATCTGTTCGGCGTGAAGGCGATTAAGGTTTTCCGTGTGCTGTGGCTGATAGCACTACCGATTGGCGCCACACAGTCTCTGGAGTTTGTCTGGCTGCTGGCGGATACCCTGAATGCCATGATGGCGATCCCGAACCTGATCGCACTGATCTTATTAAGCCCGGTGGTATATCGTCTGACGCGTGACCACATCCGGGATGTTAATGCGGACAGTATTGATATGGCGAATGAGTTATATCAGAAGAAATAGTGGCCGGAAATGTAACTAACGGGCAGAAAACTGCCCGTTAGTTTCCGGTTGCAGCAACTGATGTGATTATCAGGGTTGCAGCCAGAACAGGCCGCTGCCGTCCAGAGCGGTAAAGGTTTTATGCAGCATCAGGCTGTCCGCCTGCGGATCGAGCCCGGGAAACAGTGCCGGATGCAGCATTTTGGCGATAGCTTCCACCGCAATAATATTGAACGGGGTGTCATAGTATTGCTGATACAGTGCCAGTACCTGTTTCTGCTGATACGCCGTGAGATACTGCAGTTTCGGCCGTGCCATCAGTTTTTCCAGTGCCGGTACAGCCCGCTCCTCAGAGCCGGTATAGCCGAGCGGTACTGAAGCACTGCCTTTGCGGGTATTTTCCCAGTCGGCGACGGTCATCAGATAAAACTGCGGGTCAGCGGCAATAATCTGTTCTTCACTCACCTCACCGCCCATACCGTTTTTAAACCAGTCTGCACCGAGGTTATGACCTCCCGCAGCGGCAACAAACTCCCCGAAGTTACCGTTACCAAAGGTTTTACAACAGCTGTTTTCCCCGGCAAGACCCGCCGCTCGTTCAATAAAGACGGTAGGCTTTTTGTCTTCCGGAATATTTGCAACCCGCGAGCGGATAAGATCCAGCCGCTCGCGGTAAAAATCATTAAATGCTGCCGCCTGTTTTTCCTGCCCGAAGACCTGCCCCAAAAGCGTCATGCTTGGCATGGTGTTTTGCAGCGGATACTGACGGAAATCGATAAATATCACCGGAATACCGCTTTTCTCCAGCAAATCCAGGGTGCCGCTTTCGGTCAGTTTACTTTGCAGTCCGGTATCAAAAATCACCAAATCCGGCTGATAAGTCAGCGCTTTTTCGACACTGAAATCCGATGTGTAAGGGTTCGGAAATACCGGAATATCTTTCAGCTGCGGAAATTGTTTTTCATAAGCAATACGCAGGTCCGGCGCTTTTTTGGTCAGTGCATCATCCCATGCCGCAATACCTTTCAGCGGTTCAGACGGATGCAGAATATTCAGCGCAACCAGTACCCGGCTGTCTGCCAGCATGATACGGGATACCGGGGCATTGACGGTGACTGTCCGCCCGGCAATATCCGTCACCGTTATCAGTTCCGCTGTTGCATTGAGCGGAAACAGTGCCGCGAGTGCGGCACAAAGGGTGATGATAAGGGCCGGAAAACGTCCGGCAGCGTGGAATATGCGTTTCATTATATGAATGACCTTTAAAACTTCACGGAAGCCTGCGCAAAGAAGGTGCGCGGCTGCCCGGCGTAAATGCCGTAGTTATTATCTGTTGAACGGGTAAAGCTGGCCTGATCAAACAGGTTTTTCACCCCGGCGGCAAGTGTCAGATCTGACCATTGCGGGCCGAAATGATACTCCGCACGCGCATCCCACATCATATAGCCCGGAATAATGCCGTAACGCCCGTCAGCACTGCCTTCGGTAATGTAATTTTTCCCGGTTCCCGGTGACTGCTGTTTTGACTGCGCATAGGTGTTGAGATTCCACACCCAGTTTCCGGTTTCATAGCGGGCACCGGCAGTAAAGAGCTGGCGGGAGTAGAACGGCAGATCTTTATCCGCAAAATTACCGCGTTTGCTCACTGCTTTTGTGTAGGTATAAGTGCTGTAGATACTGACGCCGTCGAGCCATTTCGCGGTTTCACTCAGGTCATAATTCAGTGCCAGTTCTACCCCCTGATGGGTGGTCGCACCGAGGTTGGTCCAGCCGGTCGAGTTTTCAATGTATTGCAGCTGATCATTGAAATCGATATAGAACAGGGTCATTTCCGCAGACAGCAGACCATCATCAAACCGTGTACCGGCTTCATAGTTATGGGCTTTTTCTGCACTCAGGCCGTTTGCCGGATCATTACCCGCGCCGCCGGTATTGAGCTGGAAATATTGCAGGCTGCCGAATGAGCTGCCGGCGTTGGCGAACAGTTTCCACTGATCATCAATATGATAAATCACCGACAGTGCCGGTAACGGTTCGCTGTAGCTCTTGCTGCGGAACTGGTTACGGAAACCGTCATCGAGATGAATTTTTATATTTTCATAACGCAGGCCGGGAATAACCGTCCAGTTACCAACATTAATGGTGTCATCGATATAGATGGCATGGGCCTCTGTACCGCCGGAGGTGTGCTGATAGTAGCTGTCGGTCTGAGGGCGTGAGCTTTGAGAACCGGTCGGATACCAGCCGGAGCGGTAGGCTTTTTCATCCGCCGTTTCATTCAGATAGCGGTAACCCAGGGTGATTTCGTGGGACTGGTTATCAAAGCGGAACAGCTGTGAATAGCTCGGTTCAATGGCGTAAGCTGTGTAGTGACGCGGATAGGAAACAAGGCGGCTCTTACCGGCACTCGCATTTGTTCCCTCACTTTCAATATAACTGCCCCGGTAACTTTTGCTGAACCAGGTCAGTAATTCAAACTGTTTATCATCTTCCTGGTGGCGGTATTTAAAGGACATATCCTGACGGTTGCCTTCAAAACGGTCAAACGGACGGACAGACTGGTAAGGATCGGCTTTGTACTGTGCCTCTGTCAGGCCGCCCGGCATCCCGGATTGCGCATGGTAATAGTGAAAGTTTGCCAGCAACTCATCAGTGTCACTGAAGGCATAGCGGGTTTTCAGGATGATGTCATCAATATCGGTATTGTCATTATTCTTGCGGTAGCCCTGGCCGTGCAGACCGGAGTAGAGCAGCAGCGCACCTGCAGAACCGTCTTCTTTTGAGCCACCGACAGAGGCATCGGTCAGGGTTTTCAGCCCGCCGGTGCGTGCACCCTGTGTTTTGACGGACGCGGAACCGCTGAAGGTTTCCGGAATAGGTTTAGTGACAAAGTTAATCACGCCGCCGACGTTTTGCGGTCCGTAGCGGACAGAGGTGGCACCACGCATCACATCAATGCTGCTGATTGAGCCTAATGAGAGTGGTGACATCGATAACTGCGGCTGCCCGTAGGGGGCAGCGGCCAGCGGAATACCGTCGAGCAGAATGGTAGAGCGCGGGGACAACCGTGCCGGAAGCCCGCGGATACCGACATTGAGTGAAACGTCACTGCCGCCGGTACCGTTACTGTCCCGCACCTGAACACCCGGAATACCACGCAGGGCGTCCGCTATGGTTTCCGCCCCTGACTCATCGATTTGTTTTTTGGTTTTGATGGTCCGTGCGCCGCCGTGGTTCAGCAGCGTATCGCTGTTATCAGTGTTATCCAGCCAGTTGCCGACAACCACAACCGGGTCTTCGGTATCTGCGGTGGCGGCGATACTGCCACCGCTGATAACAGCGAGCGCCAGTGCCAGCGGCGTGAGGCGGGCAGGGCGGCAGGATGCGTTACAGGAATCAGTCATCACTCAGTTTTCCGTGAGAATTTAAGAAGACAAATGATAATAATAACTATTACCTGTGCGCAATAATTTTTTAACGGAAAGTTACTAATATGCTGATTTTTTGGTTCGAAATTCGGGGGTTAAATGATAGTCGTGAGAATTATTTTTGGTGTGAATGTGATCTTGCTGTTTTAGCGGGGAAAGGGCGGTTTTATGGATTAATCCGCCTGTTTTATTCTTTCGTTCCACATCTGGATGCAAGTGCATTTATCCATCTTCTGGTCAGTTGCCTTACCGGTTTATATCACGCCACCTTACCCCAAAATACCGGATAATTCCTTACTCCATATTGCATCTGTAAATAATGTAAATGTTAATCATTCGCGATAGTGATGTGTCGTGCCGGTTAATTTTTGCTTTAGATCAAGCAAAGGAATGATAGTCAGGAAAACCCCTTTTCACCGGTCTGAAATGGCGTATTCTTATGTTGCATATAAAATACAACTTATAAGGAAGCAAGAGCATGTACTGTGTGCAATGTGAACAAACGATGCGTACACCGGTGGGTAATGGCTGTGCCTATGCCCAGGGCATGTGCGGTAAAACCGCAGAAACATCTGACTTACAGGATCTGCTGGTGGCAGTACTGGAAAGTCTTTCAGCGTGGGCGGTTGCTGCGCGTGAATCAGGTATCATCGATCACGACACAGACAGCTTTGCGCCGCGTGCATTTTTCTCCACATTAACTAACGTTAACTTCGATTCTGAGCGCATCATCGGTTATGCGCAGGAAGCGATTGTGATGCGTGACAGCCTGATGAAACGCTGCCTGGCGAAAAACCCGGCACTGGTTCTGAATCACCCGTTAGCAAACCTGCAACTGAAGGGCACGGATATTGCGTCACTGGTGAAACAGGCGGATGAATTTGCCCTGAATAAAGATAAGCAGGCTATCGGTGATGATATCCACGGTCTGCGTATGCTCTGCCTGTACGGCCTGAAAGGGGCGGCGGCATATATGGAGCACGCCCATGTGCTGGGCAAATACAGCGATGAAATTTACGGCCAGTACCATGAAATCATGGCGTGGCTCGGTACTGATCCGTCTGATATGGGTGAGCTGCTCAACCAGTCCATGGCGATTGGTATGATGAACTTTAAAATCATGGAAATGCTGGATGCCGGTGAAACCGAAGCTTACGGTCACCCGACGCCGTCTTCCGTGAACGTCCGTCCGGTGGCAGGTAAAGCGATTCTGATCTCCGGTCATGACCTCAAAGATCTGCATATGCTGCTGCAACAGACAGAAGGCACCGGTGTGAACATTTACACTCACGGTGAAATGCTGCCTGCACACGGCTATCCGGAACTGAAAAAATACAAGCATCTGGTCGGTAACTACGGCAGCGGCTGGCAGAACCAGCAGACTGAGTTTGCCAAATTCCCGGGCCCGATTCTGATGACCTCCAACTGTATTCTGGATCCGAATCCGGGCAGTTATACCGACCGTATCTGGACCCGCAGTATTGTCGGCTGGCCGGGCGCGAAACACCTGACCGGTGATGATTTCAGCGATATTATTGCGCAGGCTCAGGCGATGGACGGCTTCCCGTACAGCGAAATCGAGCACCTGATCACCGTCGGTTTCGGCCGTGAAACGCTGCTCAATGCCGCCGATACAGTGATTGACCTGGTGGCGACCGGCAAACTGCGTCATGTGTTCCTCGTCGGCGGATGCGACGGCAGCCGCGGTGAACGCAGCTACTACACCGATTTCGCCCGTCAGGTTCCTCAGGACTGCCTGATTATGACTCTGGCCTGCGGTAAATACCGTTTCAACAAACTGGATTTCGGTACCCTGGAAGGATTACCGCGCCTGCTTGATGTCGGTCAGTGCAACGATGCGTACTCCGCGATTATGCTGGCGGTGAAACTGGCTGAGAAACTGGGCTGCGGCGTCAATGATCTGCCGCTGACACTGGTGCTCTCCTGGTTTGAACAGAAAGCGATTGTGATTCTGCTGACCCTGCTGGCGCTGGGTGTGAAGGATATCTTCACCGGCCCGACTGCTCCGGCATTCCTGACTGACAATCTGCTGAATGTACTGAATGAAAAATTCGGTATGCGTCCGATTACCACTGTTGAAAATGATTTACACGCTGTGTTAGGCGCGTAATTGCTGTAACTGTTAGCACCGGAGAGGGCGGTCACGCCTTCTCCGGCACGGAGTCAGGAGAGCCCGATGACAATGCCGACGTCTTTATGTCCGAACCGCATGCAGGTCCATTCTGTCAGGCAGGAAACCCCGGATGTGTGGACTATCAATCTGATTAACCACGATTTTTATCAGTATCACGCAGGGCAGTATGCGCTGGTGAGTATCCGCAACAGTGATGAGACACTGCGTGCTTATACCTTATCCTCCACACCGGGACTGAGCCCGTTCCTGAGCCTGACGGTGCGCCGTCTGGATGACGGACAGGGTTCCGGCTGGCTGACCGGCGAGGTGAAACCGGGTGATTACCTGTGGCTGTCTGATGCACAGGGTGAATTTACCTGTGATGCCCGCCCGGCAGAGCGCTATCTGATGCTGGCCGCCGGTTGCGGCGTGACACCGGTGATGTCGATGACCCGCTGGATCCTGCACCGTCAGCCGGAAAGTCAGGTGACGGTGATTTTCAACGTGCGTGATAAACAGCAGGTGATTTTTGCTCAGGAATGGCAGCAGTTGCTGACTGCATTCCCGGCCCGTCTGCGCCTGATCCTGATGGTGGAAAACAGTGATGAGACGGATGAATTGTTATCCGGCCGCCTGTCAGAAGAAAAACTGAAAGCACTGATCCCGGATATCGCACAGCATACGGTGATGACCTGTGGTCCGGCGCCGTATATGAAGAATGTGCAGACATTCTGTCAGGCGCTGAATGTGGATCCGGGCAGCTTCTTTATGGAGCGTTTCGGGCCGGAGCCGGAAGCAGAAGCCGGAGAGCAGATGGTCACCATGACCATTCAGTCCCCGCTGCGTCAGGTGAAAGTGCCTGTCGGTATGACCCTGCTGGCGGCGATGGAAGCGAACAGTGTGCCGGTGATGGCGGCATGCCGCGCCGGTGTCTGCGGCAGCTGTAAAACCCGCGTCCGCAGCGGTGAATACACCACCACCAGCACCATGACGCTGACCCCGGAAGAGATTGAACAGGGTTATGTTCTGGCGTGCAGCTGTCAGATTCAGGGCAATGTTGAATTAGCCTGATTGAGAATCATTCTGTATAATTGCAAAAAAGCGCCGTTTTCAGCGGCGCTTTTTCTGTTTCCGGCGGATAAACGCCGGGTTTCCGCTATGCTGTAAATGTGATCATAATAAAAAAGGATTTTCAGCAATGAATAAGACAGAGTTTGTAGCCCGCGCCCTGACTGACGTTCTCGGTGAACATATCGGTGATGAATCCCTGGTTGAACAGTATTTTTCCCGTGATTATGTTCAGGTGGTGAATGGTCAGACAATTGAATTCCCCGCATTTCTTGCCCATCTTAATGCCCTGAAAATGGCAACCCGCAGTATTACCATTGAGATTAAATCCATCGCTGAAGGCGGGTCCTGTGTGCACACTCAGCATATCGCTAAGGCAGAAAAAGTCAGTGGTGAGCATGCCGCCTTTGAGGTTTTCGCCTGTTTCCGTCTGGCAGACGGTAAAATTGTCCGCTGTGAGGAAGTGACACGGCAGCTGACCGGTGATGAGAGCGATAATGATCTGGGTTCCCGGACCTGATTTGTAACCTCAATGGTTTCTAAACGAAATAGTAATAGTCCTCGCCATATAATTTCTGAGAGTTATAATTCGCGCCGCATTTAAGGTGCAGTATCTCGTTAGGCGAGGCTCCTATACAAACAAAGGTTGCTGATCTGACGACGTCGAGAGACGCCCAAGATTAGGACAGGTTATATCGAACAGAAGGTATAACCCGAAGTAACTTCCCGCAGTCTGCGGGATACGTTGTATAGTGCTAAAACCGAGACGTGAGATAGCCTACGCATTCTCTCATCTGGTTTCGCCCCTATTGGAGTGCTGTTTGAAGTCCATAACAGACATTAGGGTCACACATCATGAAGTTAACCAACTACGAAAAAGCGGACGCGCTGGTCATTTCCGCGCCATCCGTTAATCCGCCACACCATACCGATCGTCCGCAGCGTAATGATGAAGACGCAGTCAGTGCTTACATGAGTCAGGCGTATATCCGCGTGACCGTGTCAGACACGATTGCTGCCGTCAAACGCACCCTGCGTGAGGAACTGGAAGGTGAGCAGATCCCCACTTATTTATATGTACTGGATGAGGATAATTACCTGAATGGTATCCTGCCGGTCAAAGCCCTGCTGACCGCAGCGGAAGATATGTTTGTCGCCGATGTTATGCGCCAGACGTATTTTTCGGTGTCACCGGAGCAGTCCCGGCACGACGTGTATGAGCTTATCAACAACAGCGGGATTGATACTGTGCCGGTGGTGCAGTTCGGCAAGCTGGCCGGTATTCTGCGTCCGCAGGATATCGCGGAGCTGATTGAGGATGAAAACACCCAGGATGCGGCATTACAGGGCGGCTCCCAGCCGCTGGATGAGCCTTATCTGAGCACCAGTCCGTTCACGCTGTGGCGTAAGCGCGCAGTCTGGCTGCTGATGCTGTTTGTGGCGGAAGCCTATACCGGTACGGTGCTCAAGGCATTCGAGGAGCAGCTGGAAGCCGCTATCTCGCTGGCTTTCTTTATCCCGCTGCTGATCGGCACCGGCGGTAACAGCGGTACTCAGATCACCTCAACCCTCGTCCGTGCCATGGCACTCGGGGAAGTGAGCCTGCGCAATATCGGCGCGGTGCTGCGCAAAGAGCTGTCCACGTCACTGCTGGTCGCCTTTACCATGGGATGTGCCGGGATGATCCGTGCCTGGTTCCTGGGGGTCGGGCCGGAAGTGATGATGGTGGTCAGTCTGACACTGGTGTGTATCACAGTCTGGAGTGCGGTGGTGTCTTCCATTATCCCGATGGTGCTCAAGCGTCTGAAAGTGGATCCGGCAGTGGTTTCCGCGCCGTTTATTGCCACACTGATTGACGGCACCGGGCTGATTATCTACTTCGAGATGGCCAAACTGATTATGACTGATCTGGTGTAAGGTCGCACGGGGATGATATTGCAGCTGCACTGTTATCCCACACCAGCGTACTTTTACAGTGACGGCACAGGTACTGACTTTCCCCGCGCAACACTTTGTTATGGCGGCGGACAGTCAGTTCATGTGCCGTTTTGCATTGGCAGCGGTAAGTGAATGTCCGGGCGCGGACAGACGTCACATCAAAGCGGTGTGTACGGACGGCCGGAACACCCAGCACCTCTGTCATCATCCACTGCCATTCCCGCCCGTGAGGCGCCACGCGTCCGAAACGGCGGTAAACCAGCAGATGCGCCAGCTCGTGGGGAACCACATCCTGTATAAATCCGGGGCCGTTTTCGGTCAGTAACACCGGATTGAGGCGGATTTCCCATGTTTGCAGGCAGGCGCTGCCGGCGGTGGTGCCGCGCTGACGATAGTTCAGTTCAGGCTCCGGATAATCCGTCTTCAGCACCCGGCAGGCGCGGGCCAGATAATCACGCAGGGTCTGCATGCAGGCCTGCTGTAATGCGGTGGGGACTCGGGTCGGTTTCATAGCCGGAAGCTTAGCGATACTGACGTAAAGCTGCAACCGTTATCAGCATGTTGTATATATTGCAAAATAATATTATATTTAATTATATAATGTCGTAAGGAATAAATTCATGACACCAACACTGCTTACCGATATGCAGGAAGCCGCCACCGGCGTTGCTGCCCTGCTGAAAACACTGGGGAATCCGGATCGTCTGCTGCTGCTCTGTCAGCTGAGTCAGGGGGAATGCAATGTCAGCGAACTGGAGGAGCGGACCGGCATCAATCAGCCGACGCTGTCACAGCAACTGACGGTTCTGCGCAATGAAGGACTGGTGCACACCCGGCGTGAGGGAAAACGTATCTATTATTCCGTGGCAGATGAAAAAGTCCTGATATTGCTCACCACGCTGTATCAGCTTTATTGTCCTGAAAAACAAGGAAAATAATATGATTATTGATAGCGCGGCTTTTACGCCGGTCAGTGCGGCACTGGGCGGACTGATGATCGGCATTGCGGTTGCTGTACTGTTACTGTTTAACGGGCGGATTGCCGGGATCAGCGGGATCTTCGCCAATATGTTCACAAAGCAGAGCGGCTGGCGGATAGCGTTTATTGCCGGGCTGGCAGGGGCACCGTGGGTTTACAGGTTGTTTGCCGGTCAGCCGGATGTGGTGATCGCTGCGGATTATCCGCTGCTGATTGCGGCCGGTCTGCTGGTCGGTTTCGGCACGCGGCTGGGTAACGGCTGTACCAGCGGACACGGTATCTGCGGTATGGCGCGGTTATCAAAACGATCATTTGCTGCCGTGGCGGTGTTTATGGTCAGTGCTTTTCTGACTGTCTGGCTGATGAAATAAGGATACGCTATGCCTGTTATCACTGCATTAATCAGCGGGATTTTGTTCGGCCTCGGTTTGCTGGTGGCCGGGATGGGTAATCCGCAGAAAATTCTGGCGTTTCTGGATATTACCGGCAACTGGGATCCTTCTCTGCTGATCACCATGGCGGTGGCGATGGCGGTCAGTATGGTTGCCTTTACGGTGGCTAAAAAACGTAAAAAGACCGTATGCGGCACGCCGCTTGAGTTACCGGCGAACAGTAAAATTGATAAACGGCTGCTGACCGGCGCACTGCTGTTTGGTATCGGCTGGGGGCTGGCGGGGATCTGCCCGGGACCGGGGATTGTTTTATCCGGGATGCTCAGTATCAAAGGGCTGGTATTTACTGCGTCAATGATTGCCGGGATGGTGATTTTTGCACTGTATTCATCACGGCAGTGCAGTAAATCATAATGTATTTACGGATTCAGAACATAAAAAAACCGGCTGAAAAGCCGGTTTTTTGTGCCTGTTAATATAACAGGGAATTATTTCAGACCAGCGGCTTCGCGCAGCTGCTCTGCTTTGTCGGTTTTTTCCCACGGGAACTGAGGACGCCCGAAGTGACCGTATGCTGCGGTTTCCTGATAAATCGGGTGCAGCAGATCCAGCATCTGAATCAGACCGTACGGACGCAGGTCGAAGAACTCGCGCACCAGCAGCGTCAGTTGCTGGTTGGAAACTTTACCGGTACCGAAGGTTTCTACCATAATGGACGTCGGCTCTGCCACGCCAATTGCGTAGGAGACCTGGATTTCACAGCGGTCAGCAAGACCGGCAGCGACAATATTTTTTGCCACATAACGGGCCGCATAGGCTGCGGAACGGTCAACTTTTGACGGATCCTTACCGGAGAATGCGCCGCCGCCGTGACGTGCCATGCCGCCGTAGGTATCGACGATGATTTTACGGCCGGTCAGACCGCAGTCACCCATTGGTCCGCCGATAACAAAACGGCCGGTCGGGTTGATGAAATATTTGGTGGTCGGATCCAGCCACTCAACCGGCAGAACCGGTTTGATGATCTCTTCCATCACCGCTTCATGCAGATCTTTCTGTGAGATATCTTCAGAATGCTGGGTTGACAGCACAACCGCATCAATCCCGGCGATTTTGTTGTCATCGTAACGGAAGGTGATCTGGCTTTTCGCATCCGGACGCAGCCACGGCAGCGTACCGCTTTTACGTACCTGAGCCTGACGCTCGACCAGACGGTGAGCATAGGTGATTGGTGCCGGCATCAGCACGTCAGTTTCGTTTGAGGCATAACCAAACATCAGACCCTGGTCACCGGCACCCTGCTCAAGCGGGTCAGCGCGGTCAACGCCCTGGTTGATGTCGGCAGATTGTTTGCCGATAGCACTGATTACCGCACAGGAATCAGCATCGAAGCCCATGGATGAGCTGGTATAGCCAATCTCACGGACAGTACGGCGCGTGATTTCCTCAATATCAACCCATGCCCTGGTGGTGATTTCACCGCCGACCAGAACCATACCGGTTTTGACATAGGTTTCGCAGGCAACACGCGCTTTGGGATCTTGTTCTAAAATCGCATCAAGGACTGCATCCGAAATTTGGTCGGCAATTTTATCCGGGTGTCCTTCAGATACGGACTCAGAAGTGAAAAGATGTGTAGTCATTATTTTTCTCTACCTTAAGTGAAGTGAACTTTCGGTACATTGATGGATGTATTAACTTCTAGACGGCTATTCTAATGTATAATCGGCAGTGGTTCCAGAAATTTTATAGTGCCTCCGGTTTTTCCGCTGGTTTTTTTCACTTTTCAGAATGTGTTACGTGACTGTTTTTATTTTTTACACTTATCCGTCATTTTGATTTTGCATTTTTGTGTCATAACCGGTATAAACTGCGGCCAGTAGCTGTGAATTTTTCTTCAGTTATAAACGGCAGAAACTCAGGTTTTCTGTATGATTCAGGCGGGGGTTACGGTGTGTAATCCTGTGTGGGGGTAAATGGGTTAATGAACCATTATCTGCTGCTTGTTGACGTTCAACAGCCACGTGCTTTACAGCATGTGTCCGCGTCTTTTTCTGTTCTCTCTTCCTCTCTGACTGACACGTGCTCTGCACGGTGTTTTCCGTATCCGTTACACTCAAACAGACCGGATAACGCAAGCAGGCGGGTCACTCTGCGGTAAGCCCGTAAATCTGTGTCCGGTTTTTGCCGGATGATGTAATCCATTTTGAATTTTTACTTGTCAACAGGACAGATTTATCCCACGGTGAAGGGGGATAGGCGTATGTCAGCCATACAGGTAAGTTTCACTCCAGAATCAGGAGATGACTAATGAATGATAATATCGCGCTGAAGATGCAGCAGACCTATAACATCGCATACTGGGGCGGCAGCTATTACGGTGTGAATGACCTCGGTCATGTCACCGTCTGCCCGAATCCGGAGATGCCGCAGGCCGCCGTTGATCTGGCTGAGCTGGTTAACCGTGTGCAGAAAGAGCGGGAGCACATCCGTCTGCCTGCATTATTCTGCTTTCCGCAGATTTTGCAGCATCGTCTGCGTTCGATTAATGCCGCGTTCCGCCGTGCCCGCGAATCCTATGGTTACAAAGGTGATTATTTTCTGGTTTACCCGATTAAGGTCAACCAGCAGCGGCGCGTGATTGAAACCCTGGTCAATGCCGGGGAGCCGCTGGGACTGGAAGCCGGTTCCAAAGCAGAGCTGATGGCGGTACTGGCGCACGCCGGTATGACCCGCAGTGTGATCGTCTGCAACGGCTATAAAGACCGCGAGTATATCCGTCTTGCCCTGATGGGCGAGAAACTCGGTCACAAAGTGTATCTTGTGATTGAAAAAATGTCTGAAATCGCCGTGGTGCTTGAAGAAGCCAAAAATCTGGATGTGGTACCGCGCCTGGGCGTGCGGGCGCGTCTGGCGTCTCAGGGATCCGGTAAATGGCAGGCCAGCGGCGGCGAGAAATCCAAGTTCGGTCTGGCGGCCACCCAGGTACTGCAGCTGATTGATATGCTGCGTCAGGCTGACAGCCTGGAGAGCCTGCAGCTGCTGCATTTCCACCTCGGTTCGCAGATGGCGAATATCCGCGATATCGCGACCGGTGTCCGTGAATCCGCCCGTTTTTATGTTGAACTGCATCAGCTGGGTGTCAATATTCAGTGCTTTGATGTCGGCGGCGGCCTCGGGGTGGATTATGAAGGTACCCGTTCGCAGTCTGACTGCTCTGTGAACTACGGGCTGAATGAGTATGCCAATAATGTGATCTGGGCTATCGGCGATGCCTGTGAAGAGCACGGCCTGCCGCACCCGACAGTTATTACCGAATCCGGCCGCGCCCTGACGGCGCACCATACCGTACTGGTATCCAATGTGATCGGTGTGGAGCGCAACGAGTTCTCCCCGGTGGCGGCGCCTGCCGAAGACGCACCGCGTCCGGTTGCCAGCCTGTGGGAAACCTGGGAAGAGATGCAGAGCAAGGGCAATACCCGCTCTCTGCGCGAATGGCTGCACGACAGCCAGCTCGACCTGCATGATATTCACACCCAGTACGCGCAGGGCATGCTGTCCCTGACTGAACGCGCCTGGGCAGAAGGGCTGTATCTGAATATCTGCCGCCGTATCCAGCAGGATCTCGATCCGGGTAACCGCGCACACCGTCCGATTATCGATGAACTGCAGGAACGCATGGCGGATAAATTCTATGTGAATTTCTCGCTGTTCCAGTCACTGCCGGATGCGTGGGGGATTGATCAGCTGTTCCCGGTACTGCCGATTGAAGGGCTGGATAAGCCGCTGGATCGCCGCGCGGTGCTGCTGGATATCACCTGTGACTCCGACGGTATTATCGACCACTATGTGGATGGTGACGGGGTGGCGACCACCATGCCGATGCCATCTTATGACCCGGAAAATCCGCCGATGATGGGCTTTTTCATGATTGGTGCTTACCAGGAAATCCTCGGCAATATGCATAACCTGTTCGGCGATACCGCTGCACTGGATGTGTATGTCGGCGAAAACGGTCAGGTGCGCTATCTGGAAAGTGAAGAGGGCGATTCCGTGGCGGATATGCTTCAGTATGTGAAGCTGGATCCGAAAATTCTGCTCGAACGCTTCCGTGATCAGGTGAAAATCTCTGATCTGGATGAAGAGGAGCAAAAGGCCTTTACCGAAGAGTTCGAGAGCGGCCTGTACGGTTATACCTATTTAGAAGATGAATAATACCCGGCGGGATAATACGTCCGGCTTTGTGTCAGTAAGACATTAATAAAGGAATCATTATGATTAACAGCACATTAGGTAATCAGACCGATAACTCACTGGTCTCTAATGCGTTTGGTTTTCTCCGCCTGCCGCTGAATTTCCAGCCGTACACCAGTGACGCTGACTGGGTGATCACCGGTGTTCCGTTTGATATGGCGACCTCCGGCCGTGCCGGTTCCCGTCACGGACCGGCAGCCATCCGTCAGATTTCAACCAATCTGGCCTGGGAAGGTAACCGCTGGCCGTGGACATTCGATATGCGCGAGCGCCTGAATGTGGTGGATTGCGGTGATCTGGTGTTCGCGTTCGGTGATGCACAGGACATGAGTGATAAGTTACAGGCGCACACAGAAAAAGTGCTGGCGTCCGGTAAAAAATGTCTCTCTTTCGGGGGCGATCACTTTGTGACGCTGCCGCTGCTGCGCGCGCATGCCAAACATTTCGGTAAGATGGCGCTGGTGCATTTCGATGCCCATACCGACACTTACGGCAACGGCAGCAAGTTTGACCACGGCACCATGTTCTATCACGCCCCGAATGAGGGACTGATTGACCCGGCGCATTCCGTGCAGATTGGTATCCGTACCGAGCATGAAACAGATAACGGTTTCACCGTGATCGATGCGGCGCAGGTCAATGACCGCACCGTGGATGATGTGATTGCTCAGGTGAAAGCGATTGTCGGTGATATGCCGGTTTATCTGACCTTCGATATCGACTGTCTGGACCCGGCATTTGCCCCGGGCACCGGCACACCGGTTATCGGCGGGCTGACAACAGATCGTGCGCTGAAACTGCTGCGCGGCCTTCAGCCGCTCAATATCGTCGGCATGGATCTGGTGGAAGTGGCACCGGCGTATGATCAGTCCGATATCACGGCACTGGCCGGCGCAACTATCGCACTGGAAATGCTCTATCTCCAGGCCGCGAAAAAAGGCTGAAACCGGTTTCACCACCGTTAAAACAAAAGACCCGCACTGCGGGTCTTTTTGCATTTCAGTGAAATTATTTTTTCTTCGCGTATTTCAGTGAATCCAGCGCGACGGCAAAAATAATGATGCTGCCCTTGATAATATACTGCCAGTACGGGTTGATGCCGATATAGGTCAGGCCGTAGTTTATCAGGGTAAAAATCAGCACCCCGGTCACCACACCCAGCACAGTCCCGACCCCGCCGGAGAAGGACACGCCGCCCACCACACAGGCCGCGATGGCATCCAGCTCATACATAAAGCCGAGGTTGTTGGTTGCACTGCCGATACGTCCGGCTTCCAGCAACCCGCCGAAGGCATAGAACACGCCGGATAAGGCGTAAATCATAATCAGGTTCAGGCCGACATTCACGCCGGACACTTTAGCCGCTTCCGGGTTACCGCCGATGGCAAAAATGTTTTTGCCGAAGCGGGTTTTATTCCACAGGATCCAGACAAAAAAGACGGCTATCGCGGCATAGAACGTAATATATGACAGCTTAAAATCACCGAAACGGATAAATCCCTGGGCAAATTCAGAGAATTTCGGATCAAACCCCGCTACCGGTGAAGCACCGACAGAGTCGTAATACAGGGAGTTGATACCGTAGACGATGATCATGGTACCGAGTGTGGTAATAAACGGCGTGACATTGAGATAGGCAATAATCAGGCCGTTAACCAGACCGATAACTGCTCCGACCGCACACACCAGCAGGATCACCATCGGAATAGACCAGGTTTCCATCTGCGGGAAAACTTTGTTCACGTTTTCCATGGATTGCAGCAATGTCGCCGCAATCACCGCCGCCAGCCCGACCTGGCGCCCGGCGGATAAATCCGTACCCTGGGTGACAATCAGCCCCGCGACACCCAGCGCGATAATAATCCGCACCGAGGATTGGGTGAGGATATTACTCAGGTTCATCAGGCTGAGGAATGTCGGATCCTGAATGATAATAATCGCCAGTAAGACCAGCAGAACCACATAAATCCCCCCGTCCTTCAGATAGGACAGGAAGCTTTTTTTATTTAATGCTGCGCTCATTGTTAATATCCTTAAAGGTGAAGGGAGGCGAGACGTAGAATCTCACTCTGCGAGGTGTCCCGGGTGTTGACGATACCGGCGACCTCACCGTTGCTCATCACCAGAATCCGGTCTGTGATCCCCAGCAGTTCCGGCATTTCGGAGGAAACGATAATGATCCCTTTTCCTTTTTTGGCCAGTTCAGTAATCAGCTGATAAATCTCAAATTTTGCCCCGACATCAATACCCCGCGTCGGTTCATCCAGCATTAACACTTCCGGTTGTGTCAGCAGCCAGCGGCCGATAATTACCTTCTGCTGATTTCCGCCGGACAGCGAGCCTATCTGGGTGTGATGGCCGGGGGTTTTCACCCGCATGGCATCAATCACCCACTGGGTATCACTTTTCATTTTGCTGTTATCCAGCAGACCCAGTTTATTTTTATATTTGCCCATGTTTGAAATCAGCGAGTTAAAGCTGATATTTAACCAGGCATAGATTCCCGTGGCGCGGCGCTCTTCGGTGACCAGTGCGAAACCGTGATTAATGGCTTCATTCGCACTGTTGTTCTTAATGGTTTTCCCCCTCAGCGTGATGGTGCCGGAGGATTTCTCGCGGATCCCGAACAGGGTTTCGAGAATATCCGTCCGCTTGGCACCGACCAGACCGGCGATACCGAGGATTTCCCCCTGATGCAGATCGAAACTGATATCGCGGATAGACGGCTGGCGCAGAGACGTCAGGTTTCTGACTTCCAGCATGACATCTCCCGGCGTGCTCTGTTTTTCCGGGAAACGCTGGCTGAGTGTGCGCCCGACCATGGCGGCAATAATATTATCCATCGTCAGCCCTTCGAGGGGCTGTGTGGAGATCCACTGGCCGTCACGCAGAATGGTTATCTCATCACAGAGACGGAAAATTTCTTCCATTTTGTGGGAGATATAGACGATGCCGCAGCCGCGATCTTTCAGCTTGCGGATAATGGTAAACAGATGATTGACTTCTTTTTCGGTCAGGGAGGAGGTCGGCTCATCCATGATCACAATTTTTGCGTTATAGGAAAACGCCTTGGCGATTTCGATCATCTGCATTTGCGAGACGGACAGATTGCGGACTTTTTCCCGCGGATCGATATCGATATCCAGCTCATCAAAGATGGCCTGGGTGTCTTTCAGCATCTTGTTCTGATCGACAAAAAAACCTTTGGCGGGATACCGTCCCAGCCACATGTTGTCCATCACCGAGCGCTGAAGCACCAGGTTCAGCTCCTGATGCACCATGGACACGCCGTGTTCCAGTGCCTCTTTTGAGCCTTTAAAATCGATTTCCTGTCCCTGAAACAGGATGCTGCCGCTGTCTTTTTTATAAATCCCGAAAAGGCATTTTAATAATGTGGATTTACCGGCACCGTTTTCGCCCATCAGGGCATGAACGGAGTGCGGTCGTACCCGTAAATTGACATTATCGAGTGCCTTAACGCCGGGAAATGATTTATTGATATGCATCATTTCCAGCAGATATTCGCCTGAGCTGTCGGCCATACATACACCTGGCTAATGTTATCGTTCCGGACACGCCCGCAGCACGGATGCTGCGGGCGGAAAGAATCACTGCTTATTTTATAAACTGTGACAGGTTCTCTTTATCCACGCCGACATACGGCACACGGATAACATTGTTCTCAATTTTGTAGTTTGTGCCTTCCGCTGCCGGTTTGCCTTCCGCCAGGTTTTTGGTGATAGCCATGGTGGCTTTCGCCTGGTTTTCCGCGTCATTCAGCACCGTACCGGCCATTGCCCCGGATTTCACCATGGAGAGGGCTTCCGGCAGGGCATCCACACCAAAGACCGGGATATTGGTTTTGTTGTGTGCTTTCAGGGCTTCAACCGCACCCATTGCCATCGCGTCATTGTTGGCAATGACCACTTCGATTTTGTCTGCATTCGGGCCGGAAAGCCATGCATCCATTTTATCTTTGGCCTGTGCGGTATCCCACATTGCGGTATCGAGCTGAAGCTGCTCTGTCGGGATGCCTTTCTCATTCAGGGTTTTGACCGAATAGGTGGTACGGGCTTCCGCATCCGGGTGACCCGGCTCACCTTTAATCAGCACATACTGAATTTTGCCGTCTTTGTTCAGATCCCACGCCGGGTTGGCTGCCCAGTGTTTGGCAATCAGCTCACCCTGGATAACCCCGGATTCTTTGGAGTCGGTACCGACAAACCAGGCTTTGTCGTAGCTGTCGAGGGCTTTGCGGGAAGGCTCTTTGTTGAAGAACACCACCGGAATATCATTGGATTTTGCTTTGTCGATGATCACCGGGGCGGCGGCAGGGTCAACCAGGTTGATCGCCAGTACTTTAACGCCCTTGGCCAGTAACACATCAATCTGATCATTCTGTTTGGACTGGTCGTTTTGTGAATCATTCATCAGAAGGGTGATTTCCGGTGAATTTTTTGCATCTTTTTCAAGGGCTTTACGAACGATAGACATAAAGTTGTCATCGTATTTGTAGATGGTCACACCAATACGGGTATCAGCCTGTGCCTGTGCCGCAGCACCAAACAGCATGGCGGCGGCAACGCCTGCCAGGACAAAATGCTTCTTCATTCTCTGCCTCCGGGTCGGGGGATAGGGTACAGTTTTTATTTATGACGCCACCTGTTATTCAGAGGAAAGGCAGGGGCGGTGTTTATCATTCTTCCGGCAAATGATAATAATAATTTATAAATAAAACGGCATGCCGGTAAGAAGATGGCAGAACCTGGGACATGACGATAACGTCAGGAAACGCCCGGATCATAAAATGAGAGTTGTTATCCGTCTGTGAATAGACTCACAGATTGAAAACGTTTACATAGAGAAATATCACCGGTAGGCAGAAGAGTGACGGATAACCAGGGTTGGCATAAACACATGGGGCTCCGGCGGCGGCAAGGTTCCGGCGGCGCCCGCTAAGGCAAGTTCTGTCGCCAGCATGGCCATGGAGACCACCGGGTAGCGTACTGTGGTCAGCTTCGGAGTGGTGAAACGGGCGGCGGGAATATCATCAAAGCCGATCAGGGAAAACTGCTGCGGCACGCGGATACCGTTTTCATTCAGCACCGACATAGCGCCGGCCGCCATGGCATCGTTATAGGCAAACACAGCGGAGAGTGCCTGATTACGGCTCAGCAGCTCTATCATGGCGGCCTCACCGCCGTCAGAATCCGGCGAACCGGCGGCATACCAGGCTGCACCAGTTGTCAGTCCGGCGGCTTTCATGGCACGGGTATAACCCTGATAACGCAGGGTATTATCTTCTATCTCATGGGTGGAGCCGAGATAACCAATGCGCTGATGCCCCTGAGAGATCAGCAGACGGGTCGCCATTTCCCCGCCGGACAGGTTATCCAGCCCGACACAGCGGTGCTCAAAACCGGGAATAACGCGGTTAATAACGGTCATGCCGGGCACCTGACGGAGAAAATCACTCAGTTCCGCATCACTGAGCGCTTTGGAATGCACCACCAGTGCGTTGCAGCGCTGGCGGATCAGAACCTCTATCGCATGGCGCTCCTGTTCGGCCTGATGGTAGCCGTTGCCGATCAGCACATGCTTGCTGTGCTGCTGGGCGACTGTGTCCACCGCTTTGACCAGCGCGCCGAAAAACGGGTCGGCCACATCCATCACCACCACGCCGAGAATATCACTGCTCTGGCTGGCCAGTGCCTGTGCATTGGCGTTTGGCCGGTAATCCAGCTCAGTCACGGCGTTCATCACCAGTTCCCGGGTCTCTGAGCGGGTGGCCGCCGTATTGTTCAGCACACGGGATACCGTGGCAACGGAGACACCGGCGCGTTTTGCAACATCACGGATAGTTACGGGGTGTATAGATGTCATCAGAAATTACAGGTCAGAGGTAATGAAACATGTTGCCATCTTAACCCGGAGTGCGTGATGACCGTGTGATTCATCTCACAGCAAAAGAAAGCGTTTACATTTATTTTTTCGGATTATCCGCCTGTAACGGGAAGCTGAATCCCTTCACCAGAGTCTGTAACAGCGTTTTGGGTTACATTCACTGAAATTATTAATATATAAATGATACTAATTGTTTTGTTTCCGGCGGGTGGGTTATGCAGGACAGGGAATGTTACGGAATGAGACTCCGATGAATTTTGTTACAGCGATGTGTTGTCACATGGCAGGACAGTTGCTCATTATGTGCTTACCGGCTTGCAACCCGGGTAAAAACGCGTATGTTTTTAAATGAGTATTAATATCATAACGAAATACCTCACTCATAAGGAGCACATCATGGCACTAACGGGTAAAGTGGTTCTGGTTACCGGCGCTGCACAGGGGATTGGTCGTGGTATTGCACTGCGCTTAGCCAAAGAAGGGGCGGATATCGCGCTGGTGGATCTGAAAGAAGAAGGGCTGGCGAAAGTCAAAAAAGAAGTGGAAGCCCTGGGCCGCAAAGCGGCGGTATTCACCGCAGATATCAGTCAGCGCGATCAGGTTTTTGCGGTTGTTGATAAAGCAGAACAAGCATTGGGCGGTTTTGATGTTATCGTCAATAACGCCGGTATTGCACAGGTTAAAGCCATTGAAGATGTGCTGCCGGAGGATATGGATCGTATTTTCCGCATTAACGTCGATGGCACGATGTGGGGAATTCAGGCCGCAGCGGCCAAATTCAAAGCACGCGGACAGAAAGGGAAAATCATTAACGCCTCATCCATTGCCGGACATGATGGTTTTGCCTTACTCGGCGTCTATTCCGCCACTAAATTTGCGGTCCGTGCACTGACACAGGCGGCGGCCAAAGAATTTGCCAGCAGCGGGATCACCGTGAATGCTTACTGTCCGGGGATTGTCGGCACGGATATGTGGGTGGAAATTGATGAGCGTTTCTCTGAAATCACCGGCGCACCGAAAGGGGAAACCTACAAAAAATATGTCGATGGTATTGCGCTGGGCCGCGCCCAGACTCCGGATGACGTGGCGGCACTGGTTGCCTTCCTGGCAAGCGATGACTCGGATTACATCACCGGCCAGGCGATTCTGACCGACGGCGGTATTGTTTACCGCTAACTTATTGCGTTTATATTCACAGACATCCGCCGCATGCTGAATGCGGCGGATTTTTTTATGTATACTGATCCGCAGGATAACGCTGCGGGTGACAGGCATGAAATACGATCTGAATGACCTTTATTATTTTGTGAAAGTGGTAGAATACGGCGGATTTTCCCCGGCGGGTGAGGCGCTGGGTATTCCGAAATCCCGGCTCAGCCGCCGTATTGCTGACCTGGAGCAGAAGCTGAATATTTCACTGATCTACCGCTCCACCCGGCAGTTTCATGTCACTGAGATCGGCCGGACCTTCTACCAGCAGTGTAAAAATGTGATTGATGAGGCGGAGATCGCCGAAGAGATTATCTGCTCGGTACAGGGGCATCCGCGCGGCAGCGTGAAGTTTTCCTGTCCGGTCGCGCTGTTACAGGCTTATCTTCAGGATCTGCTGACAGATTTTATGGTGAAATACCCCGATATTGATGTGCAGATCCTGGCAGTTAACCGTCCGGTGGATGTGATCAGCGAAGGGTTTGATCTCGCACTGCGGGTGCGCTCCCTCCCGCTGGATGATTCCGGGCTGACCATGAAAGTGCTGGGCTATTCGCGGCGTATCCTGGTTGCTTCACCGCTGTTATTTACCGGAAAAGCGGCACCTCAGCATCCGGACGAACTGACAGAATTCCCGATCCTCGCCAACAGCGAACAAAAACAAAACTACACGCTGACACTGACCGGCGAAGACGGCAGCAGCATCACCAAACACCTCACAGCACGCCTCGCCACCACTGATGTCATGACACTGCACCGCGCGGCATGCAAAGGGCTGGGCATTGCCCGTCTGCCGGAAGGTGTGGTTCTCAATGATTTGACTGCCGGACGGCTTGTCCGTGTTCTGCCGGGCTGGCAGTTCCCGCAGGATGTGATCCACGCGGTTTTCCCGTCCCGCAAAGGGCTGTTACCTGCGGTGCAGGCACTGCTGAATTATCTGGCGGAACGTGTGCCGCAGACGGCGGCGTTTTCGGGGACGGGGGAATAGTGAGGCAAATAATCATTCTATTCGCCTCAGTTAGTGAGTAGAATAGCGATGTTATTCTACTCATCGGAGGCAGTATGTGGATATGGGAGCATCATAGCTGGCCCGGATTTACGTATGATTTACCGCAGTTATTGCCGCTGCTGCGGGAGGCTGCTTTTCTTCAGGGTGATTTATACGGCAGTAATAAAGCGCTTGAGCTTGCTGAAGATAAGACACTGGATACGATTCTGGCAAATATTATCTACTCAAGTGATATTGAGGGGGAAAAACCGGATGCCCGTTCTGTCAGATCATCACTGGCTAATCACCTTGGTATTTCTGAGGAGGTCTCTTATCCGGCGGACAAACGTACGGAAGGTCTGGTGGAGTCAGCGCTGGATGCAATCAATAATCCCGGTGAACCGCTTTCTGCGGCTCGCCTTCTGAAATGGCATACCTGGTTATTCCCCGAAAATGACACCCTTTTTAACCGGACAACCGGCGGGTGTTTCCGTTCCGGGGCTGTTCAGGTGGTATCCGGCAGGCTGGATAAACCGGTCATTCATTTTGAGGCCCCTCCGGCGGAACGGGTGGAGTCAGAAATAAACGCATTTATCGCCTGGTTTAATGAAAGCAGAGATAACGCCGGTATTGACCCCGTTTTACGGGCAGGCATTGCCCATTTGTGGTTTCTGACTATTCATCCTTTTGAAGACGGGAATGGCCGGATTGGGCGTCTTATTATGGATCTGGCACTGGCTCAGGCAGAAAACAGCACTGTGCGGTTGTATGCAATGTCACAGACCATCAATGAGCACCGCAAAGAATATTATAATGTGCTGGAGCAGACACAACGGCAGGGAACGGACATTACGCCGTGGCTGGAGTGGTTTGTGAAAATGCTGGTTGTGTCTGTCGGCGCAACGCTGGCGCAAATCAGGCGGACACTGGAAAAAAACAGATACTGGCACCGGTTTGATCAGAACCGGCTGAAACCTGAGCAGGCTAAAGTACTGAACCGGATGCTGGACGGTGATTTTGCTGACGGTATTAATAACCGGCAGTATATGTCAGTAGCAAAAGTCAGCCGCGCCAGTGCAACACGGCATCTGGCTGACTTGGTTGAGTCTGGTTATCTGACGGAAAGTGAAAGTGGCGGGCGCAGCAGCCGCTATTGTCTGAATAAGGGATAATAAGATAATGAGGCAAATAATCACGCTATTCGCCTCATTTTGTGAGGCAAATAACAATCGTATTTGCCTCGTCTGCCTTACTCAGCGGGGATATGTCCGAAACGGCCGCTGTTGAAATCCTCAATGGCTTCGCGGATTTCCTGCTCGCTGTTCATCACAAACGGGCCGTAACCGACAACCGGCTCATCAATCGGCTCGCCGCTGAGGAACAGGACAACCGCATCTTCGGTGGCTTCCAGCAGAATGGTGCTGTCAGTGCCGTCCAGGATCATCAGCTCGCCGGTGTGCAGTGGTGCGCGGCTGTCGACATAAATACTGCCGTGCAGAACGATCAGTCCGGCGTTGCGGCTGGCTTTTGCCGCCAGTCCGGTGACTTTTCCGGCTTTCAGGCGCAGATCCCACACATCCATTTCCGTGAAGGTCCGGGCCGGACCGCGTGCTCCGGCATATTCTCCGGCGATCACCCGTAATGTCCCGGCGTCATTCGGCAGTGCCACTGCCGGAATGGCGTTATTTCCCAGTAACTGATAACCCGGTGCGGCGGATTTTGCGGAAGCAGGCAGATTCACCCACAACTGCACCATATCCAGCGTGCCGCCTTCCCGCATAAAGCGGTCAGAATGGTATTCCTGATGCAGAATACCGGATGCCGCAGTCATCCACTGCACATCACCTTTACCGATCACGCCGCCCTGACCGGTGGAGTCATGGTGAGCCACCTCGCCGTCATAGACGATAGTTACGGTTTCAAAGCCGCGGTGCGGGTGCTCACCAACTCCCCGGTTGGCGCCTTCTGATGGCGGGAAATCCGCAGGACCGGCACGGTCGAGCAGAATAAACGGGTTCAGATGTTTGCCGTGATTGCTGTAGGAAAACATCTGGCTGACCGGAAATCCGTCGCCGACCCAATGGCCTTTCGGTGCGCGGTAGGTGCCGATAATGTTTCTCATGATGTCTCTCCTGATAATTATGTATAAACAGATAATAAGGGCGCGAACTATCAAGGAGTAGTCATGAAAACGGGTTTCACTGTTGCAGAAACAGAACAGTCAGCCCCGGGTTATCCGGTGTGTAATGATTCCCGGCACCACTGAGCCAGCCGGGCGATCGCATCCTCCACGTCCTTATCACAGCCGAACCCGGCGTTGAGCCGGAAACAGCGGTCATAGCGGTTGTCGGTGGCAAAGATATGGCCCGGCGCAATGCCGATCCCCTCCGCCCGTGCATTGAGAAACAGCTCCCGCACATTCAGGCTGCCTTCCGGCATGGTGACCCACAGAACATAACCGCCTTCCGGTTCGGTCACGGTGGTGCCCGGCGGAAATTCCCGCAGCACAACACGGCGGATGTTCTGCACCTGTGCCGCCAGTTCACGGCGCAGGCGGCGCAGATGAGCATCATAGCCACCGTTGCTCAGCAGTTCGCTGATAGCTGCCTGCGGCAGGACCTGAGAGCCCATCGAGGAGGTGTATTTGAGGGAGGTGATTTTGCGCATGTAATGCTGACTGTGAACCCAGCCGATACGCACGCCGGGTGCGATGGTTTTGGAAAATCCGCTGCACAGAATGACATTGTGACTGAATGCCCGCATCGGGAACGGGCGCTGCCCGCCGAATGCGGCATCACCGAAAGTATCATCCTCAATAATGATCACACCGTTTTCATCCGCCTGACGGGTTATCTCCGCTTTGACTTCATCCGGAATCGTTTTGCCCAGCGGATTATTGACGTTGGCGAGTGTCACAAAAGCTTTTACCGCTTTGCGGCGGAACAGGGCGGTGAGTTTATCGCAATCGACATAACCGTTTTCACAGGCATCCACTTCGGTCAGCCGCAGATTGAGATTACGCAGCATCTGCAGCAGTACAAAGTAACAGGGGGATTCCACTGCCACCGCATCCCCGGGGCTGAGCGTGGCGCGCAGTGCCAGTGATAAGGCTTCAATACAGCCGTTGGTGATAAGCAGGGTTTCCGGTGTGATATGGCAACCGTAACTGACTGCACGGCGGGCAATTTCCTCTTTCAGCGGTGCATAGCCGGTGCCTTTGACCGAATCCCCCAGCAGGAACGGCTTGCTGTAACTGAGCTGACGCATGATAAGACTCAGTTTTCTGACCGGATAGAGTTCCCGCCGCCCGTTAGCCAGATCGAGCCGGACACGGCACTCTTCGCCGACCATCGACATATGCAGTTCCGTCTGTTCATCCAGCGGGGCAAAATCGGCGGTGTGTGTCTCTGTACTGCGGCTTTCCGCAGCGGCAGGCTGAACCGGGGCGACAAAAAAGCCGGATTTCGGCCGCGCCACCGCAACATGCTCATCTTCCAGCGTGCGCAGCACTTTCAGGGCGGTGGTCAGGCTGACATTGTACTGTGCGGCCAGAACACGGACGGACGGCAGACGGCTGTCCGGCGGTAAAACGCCCTCGCGGACAGCCTGTTTTATCTGATCGGCCATCTGCCGGTAGCGCGGAAGCTGTACCATCTGTTCTGCCTCATTCTTACGGGTTCTGTGTGTTTCTGTAAGAGTACGTTGAGAGTAAATTATGACGCAAGAGTTTCTCCGGCTGACTGTGAGGTTTATATGACAACATTTGACAAAATCACCCGTTTACTGGATTCACGGGCGGTTTCCTTTGAGGTGATCGAACATCCGGCGGAAGGCCGTTCTGATGCGATAAGTAAAATCAGGGGAAATAAACTGAGCCAGGCGGCGAAAGCGATGGTCTTACAGGTTACCGGCAGCACACCGGACATCCGCTATGTGCTGGCGATTGTGCCGGGAGACTGCAAAGTCAATTTTAAAAATGCCGCGAAACTGGCGGGCGGGAAGAAAGCCTCATTTGCCGCGCCGGAAACGGCACAGGCACTGACCGGCTGCCCGATGGGTGCGGTCCCGCCGTTCAGCTTTAATGACGAACTGACGCTGTATGTTGATAAGCGTCTGACCGGTGCCGGACGGGTATTTTTTAATGCCGGTGAACTGGTGAGATCGGTGTCTCTGGCAGCGGATGACTATTTCAGTGTGATCGGTCATGATCGCATTGCGGATATTGCGGTACCTCCCGCCGCAGAATAACAATGATAACGGAGAATAACGATGGAATATTGTGTTGCTGAACTGACGGATATGGATCAGGTAAAAGCCTTATTAAAACGTTATCATCTGACCACCATCAGTGATGAAGACAAGCCGGACGGTTTTGTCACCACACAGATGAGTGATGAACAGATGACGGATCTGATTGAAAACGAGCAGGGATTATTTGTCGCCAAACAGGACGGAAAGGTGGTGGCGTTTGTGATGGCGGCATCCTGGCAGTACTGGTCACCGTGGCCGCTGTTTGCCCATATGATTGATAAACTGGGTGATTATGAGTTTGCCGGTCAGACGCTGACCACAGAGAACTCGTATCAGTACGGCCCGGTCTGTATTGATGCATCACTGCGCGGGCAGGGCGTGCTGGAAGGGCTGTTTGCTTTTGCGCTGGAAAAAATGTCGCAGCGGTTTGATATCCTGGTGACCTTTATCAACAAGGTTAACCCGCGCTCTTATGCAGCCCACACCCGCAAGCTCGGGCTGACGGTGCTGGATGAGTTCGGATTCAATAATAACCATTATTACTGGCTGGTCTGCGAAACCCGCTGAACAGTCCGGAAAAATAAGAAACCCGCCGCAGCCGCTGAATAATCAGGGCTGCGGCGGGTTTTTCAGAGATGATTACACTAATTCTTTCACGTCGAAGTTAACTTCGCCGCTTAAATCAGCATCATAATCAACGCCGTCCAGACCAAAGCCGAATAAACGGAGGAACTCCGCTTTATAGCCCTGATAGTCGGTTAAGTCGTTGATATTATCATCTGTCAGCTGCTGCCAGATTTCACGGCAGGTGTTCTGCACATCATCGCGTAATTCCCAGTCATCCAGGCGCAGACGCTGTTTTTCATCGGTTTCCGGCGCAGAACCGTTAAACAGTTTAGTAGCAAATAAGCGCTGAGTCTGTTCAATACAACCTTCGTGAATACCTTTCTCTTTCATGATCTTAAACACGATAGAGATATATAACGGCATAACAGGAATAGCGGAAGAGGCCTGAGTCACGACAGATTTCAGAACGGCAACATACGCTGCGCCGCCTTTGGCCTGCAGTTTCTGATTGATCGCTGCTGCTGCGCGATCCAAATCTTCTTTTGCTTTGCCCAGCGTACCGTGCCAGTAAATCGGCCATGTTAAATCGGTACCGATATAGGAGTAGGCAACAGACTGTGCATTATCCGCCAGAACACCGGCTTCCTCTAATGCATTCATCCACAGTTCCCAGTCCTGGCCGCCCATGACTTTAACGGTGTCTGCGATTTCCTGCTCATTGGCCGGTTCAACAACAGCTTCGATCAGCACGTCTTTGTTGGTATCGAGCGCGACAGATTTGTACGGTTCGCCGATAGGTTTCAGGGCGGAACGGACAATTTCACCGGTTTCCGGCATTTTGCGGACCGGAGATGCCAGAGAATAAACAACCAGATCGATCTGACCCAGATCCTGTTTAATTAAATCAATAACGTTCTGACGGCATTCATCAGAGAAGGCATCACCGTTAATGCTTTTTGCATACAGGCCTTCTTCTTTGGCGGCTTTATCAAAAGCGGCTGCGTTGTACCAGCCGGCAGAACCGGTTTTGTTTTCACTGCCCGGCTTTTCAAAAAATACACCGATAGTCGCTGCACCGCTGCCGAAAGCGGCATTGATACGGGAAGCCAGACCGTAACCGGTGGATGCACCAATCACCAGAACCTTTTTAGGCCCGTTTTTCAGTTCGCCGCAGGATTTCACACGGGCGATTTGCTCACGAACATGGGCTTCACAGCCCGCCGGGTGAGCAGTAGTGCAGATAAAACCACGAATTTTAGGTTTGATAATCATAGTTATTTTTTCTTGGTAGCCAACAATCAGGGGGTAATATACCTGATCTTCTCAGTTTACTTAAGACAATGCAGCGATAAACCCGCAGAGCAGACCAGTTAATTCCCGCTTTGTTATCCGGAATGCGGTGTATTTTATTATTGTGACGGACTGATCCATTTTCTGCCGGATAGCCTCCGGTATTTCCGCTATGATAGCCGTCATCATAACGGACAACCCGTCAGCGGAGTTACTGTGGCATTTGACATTTTCCGGAATATCCTGCATTACGGCTGCCATTTTCTGGTGCCGGTTCTGTTTGCCCGGCTGTTCTGGCGGCAGCACTGGAAAGCGGCGGCGATGATTATGATTGCCACTATGGTGATGGATGCGGATCACCTGCTGGCAGATCCTGTCTTTGACCCGGACAGATGCAGTGTCGGTTTTCATCCGCTGCATACTGTGTGGGCGGCGATTGTGTATCTTATTCTGCTGCTGATCCCGTCATGGAAAGTACGGGCAGTGGCAGTCGGCTGCCTGTTCCATTTGTTTACCGACGGGATGGATTGTTACATGGGCAGTCTGAAGCAGGGCACAGAATATGCGGCGGTTCAGGCATTAAAAAACCCGCCGGGGGCGGGTTTTTGTGCGGCTGAGATCATCAGAACGGATTTTTCAGTGCAGGGACCGGGACTTCCGCTCCCGGTAAACTGACTGCCGGGGCTTTGATATCAAGCGTTGGCGCGGAGGTTCCCGGAACGGAGATGCCCACTTCCGGGGCCGTGATTGACGGTGCATCAATATCCACGGACGGCATGGCGGATTCTGCCGCTGACGTTATCTCTTTTTTCACGGATGACATCCGGCTGTTTTCAGCCTGCGGGCGTGCCGGAGGCACTTTCCCGTTACGATCAGAGGAAACCGGTGTGCTTTGTTGTCCCTGCGGGGCGGTTTGTCCGCTCTGTCCCCCGGCGACCAGTTGTGCATCCGGTCTGCGCATCTGACCGTTATCCGGCCTGAACTGTTCCGCACCGGTCTCTTTATTCACCATTGTGCCGTCAGACGGTGCACCGGAAACCATCCCGGGTCACTGTGCGGCTGCCGTTGCGCGACACTTTCGCGGCTCAGCAGGTACGGCTTACAGTGCCTTAATCTATTAGTGTTATCCGAAGCGTGACAGGGATAGAAATAAAAAGCCCGGCAAAGGTGCGCCGGGCAGGAATATGAACATAAAATGTTTATTCGGATAAACTGTCTTTCATTACTTTTTGGAACGTTTCCCATCCGCAATAGCCGTTTTTATCAACCGGACAATTTTTCAGTTCCAGTGTGACTTTTTGCGGCGGTGTTTTTAAGGACAGATAACTGTTATTCCGCAGCTGATCAGATGACTGGTAAATATAATCAATCTTCACATAGGATTTATTATCCGCTTTATTTGTCCAGCGCTGGAACACTAATTTGCCGCCGATTGGCGTATGTTCATACTGTTCCGGCAACTGATACGGTTTAAATTCCAGAGCGGAGAGCAGGGAGGCGATATTGGAATCATGTCCGGCCAGGAAGGTAAATTTCGCTTCACTGCCCGGCGCAGCGGCGGCAAAGTGCTGATTAATATAGTTCAGCAGCGGATGTGCCACGTTTTTCGCGATAATACGCGGGGTAAACAGAGATTCCTGATAGCCGTTTTTCAGGGTATTCAGCGCAGTCCACTGCTCCGGCGTGGTGACTTCGCCCCAGGCGACCTGGTCTGCCGGGAAACCTTCATAATATTGCAGGTCGATGGCATCCACCGCAGAGTTTGCCATTTTCAGCGGGCCTTTCACGCCCGGCTCTTTGCCGGCTTCAATAATAAAGCTGTTTTTGCCGTCGGCCAGTGAACAGAGTTTGTTGGTTTTGCACTGTTCTGAGTCTTTGATATTCAGCACCTTATTCAGTGCCTGATAACCCGGTGTCAGATCCAGCCCTTTATAATGACTCTCCATTGCAGCGAGGGCAGTCTGTTTAAACTCTGCGCTGTCATTGGTGATGATCGGGTTAAACACCGGATCCATGGTGCCGATTTCCGGCTGGTGGTTCACGGTGACGGTACAGCCCGGGAAAGCACCGGCGGTAAAGAACTGCGCGGTGGCAATCGTGCGCTGAAGGCTGTTGGCGTAGACATTCAGCTCTTTTTCACCGGTCGGGCACAGGGTGTCCGGCAGCAGTTTGTTCTCATCCAGCCACTCGCGGAAATAGTGGCCCATATAGACTTCCAGTGCGCCGCCTTTGGTGGTCAGATAACCGCTCTGCGCATCCCACGCAGGCCAGGTTTTATCGGTGATTTCGGTCAGAATACCGGTATTCACAATCGGCGTGCGCAGGTTGTGGCGGCTCATCACCAGAACCTGTTCCAGTGTCATATCAGCGGAGGATGTATCAGCAAAAGCGGGCAGGGCGGGAGTCAGTAATGCGGCTGCAAGTGAAAGCGTCAGTAAGGTTTTTTTCATCCGGAACACTCCTGTTGTCATTATTTTCGAACCGATATTAATGACTGAAGCGATTCATATTTACCGGGAGCAAACTCCCAAAACAGTGATCAGCACCAGAAATAGCGCTTAAGTAAAGGTGCGGTGAAATTTTTCTTCAGATAAAAGCCTCTGGGCAGTGTTTGTATCGGTTGCCCGTGCGGACCGATAGCTTCTGTGAGTGCCCGGCTGTTGGCTGCTTTCGGGCGGATCTGCATTACCTGACCATGACGGGCGGTGATCTGCTCCACTTTCCCCAGCACAATCATATCCATCAGCTCTTCCCAGTCCGCGCGCAGCAGGCGTTCCTCCTCCTCCGACGGTGACCACAGCAGTGGTGAACCGACACGGCGCTCTGCCAGCGGGATATGACGCGCACCTTCCACCGGCACCCACAGCACGCGGGAGAGCTTATGACGCACATGACACTCCGCCCAGGTAACGCCGCTGTTGCCGGTCAGCGGGGCGACACAGACAAAGGTGGTTTCCAGCGGCACGCCGGATTCATCCACCGGAATGGTTTTCAGCTCCACCCCGAGGTGGGCAAAATCCTGTTCAGCCTTGCTTCCCGCATCCGCGCCCAGCCAGTATTCCAGCAGCATGCCGACCCAGCCTTTATCGCGGCGCAGATCCGGCGGCACCGGTATACCGGCACAGTCCGCCAGCTCACCGAAAGTGGCTCCGGCCAGGGATTGGGCGCGGCTGAGCAGCTCAGATTCGCTGGCCGGGGGTAACGGCGGCTGAAAAAGTTGTGTCATGTTATATGCTTAAAAGTTGAACAGTGTTATCAGGTAAAATAATACATAGGCATGAATGAAAAATAAATATTATCTAATTTATTGATATATAGCTATTAATTTTCGCCACCGCAACAAGTACAGAAGGTTGTGCACCAGCATCCTCAGACAATAAACAGGATCTTACACTGAGTTATCCACAGCTTTATGGGATAAGTGAAAAACAGCCTCACTACTGGTTTGATTTACAGGCTTGACTTCCGCCTGTTTTCGCGTTTCAGCAGGGGTTTTGCTCACGGATAAGTCACAATCTGTGGATAACACCGGGTGTGGTTATTTTTTGTGCTGTGTAAGTCTGTGAAAAAAAATGCCGGTGTTTTTTTCAGATGATTCTCTGTTTTTATTTCCGTACTGATATGATTTAACAGGGTTTATTTAAAGATTGTGATTTTATCAACAGGGGGCAGTTAAAAACTATACCCCCATTACCCTTGCGTTTTTCACAACTATATCCACAGAAAACGTGAATAAAAGCCGGTTTTTTATCAGAGGGTGTTTATAACTTTGCCTTTTTCTGTGAATTAACTTTCCGGGGGGATAAACCAGGCGGATTTAAAATCAAACCAGCCGAAGGTATTCATTTTGACGCCCCGCATACTGCGCTGCCCCTGTAATTCAAGCCAGTGATGGAACAGCGGGAACAGCATCTGTCTGTCAATGACCTGCTCACACCATGCCGCCAGAGACAGGGAACGCTGCCGCCATTGCTTCAGCGGCGCACGCAGGTCATCGCCCAGACAGCGGCGCAGCAGCGGCAGCTCGTACAGGGTGGCGAAAACCGAAAAATCCAGCGGCTTATAAAAGTTGGCGGTCGCCAGCCAGAAATCACTGTCACAATCGCCGTTAAACCAGGTGTCGTAATCCGTGATATTAATCGTCAGTTTTACACCCTGTTCTGCCAGTAACTGCTGCAATAATTTGCCGATAGCATGGTATTCGTGATGATCCTGATAATAGGTCAGTGTCAGCTCTGTCAGGTCAGCCGGTTTTTCACAGGGCGGGATAAGTTTGCTGTGATGCCAGCGCAGCAGCAGCCCGTAAGCCGGCCACCAGTGGCGCTGATACAGGGGTTCGCAGTGATACAGCAGATTGACGGGGGTCATCAGGCTGTTGAGCCAGCGGCGGATATCTTCCCGCTCTCCTTTTGCTGAACGCGTGTCGTGCAGCAGGAAATAGCAGCCTTCCTCCATCCGGCTGTCGAGAGAATCCCGCTCCGGCCCGTCCGCGCCGATATGCAGGGTGGTGCAGACCATTTTTTCTTCCAGCTCCGGCACCACCAGCACCGAAACTTCGTCGAGCAGGGCGCGGAAGCCGTAATAATGGTCAAAGGCGCGGATCGTCAGTTTACGGTCATTGTTACAGACCACCTGATACGGACCGGTGCCGACAGGGCGGCGGGCGAAATCCGGCAGTTCCTGCCACTCATGGGGCAGAATGGCGGCGTGCGGGCTGCCGGTCAGTACCGGGAACCAGCTGTCGGCTTCATTCAGTGTGATATCGATGATGTAAGGCATATCGGAACGGACAGTGCGGATATGGCTGAACAGCGGGTGTGTGTCACGCAGGCGCTCAAAAGAGGAAATGATATCCACCATCTGCAACTCACGGCCGTGATGGAAAAATATCGCCGGACGCAGCCAGAAACGCCACTGTTTGTCACCGGTCTGCTGCCAGTGATGCGCCAGCGCCGGGACAGCTTCCCCGTTTTCCTCATTTATTGCGGTAAGTCCGTTAAAAATCTGGCTCAGCAGATGAACTTCCGAGCGGCGTAGCGGCGAACCGGGCAGTAAATTATAAAAAGGGCGGTAATAGACAATACGCAGCAGGCTTTTTCCCTGCCGGAAGCTGCGCTCCAGCTGGGATAATACCATCTGACGCATCGCGTCCTTATCATTGACCATCGCCACCAGTTTTTCGATATTATCCTGCTCGATCAGCAGTTCGGCACGGGCGTGCTGTAAATCCCGTCCGCTCTGCAGGAAACAAAGACGTGAGCGCTTACCCCGTCCGGTTTCCGCCTGCCAGCTGAGCCAGCCCGCTGTCTGCATACTGCTGAGCAGAGAGCGGACATGACGGCGGGAACAATGCAGGATATCGGCGATCTCCTGAAGGGTGGTTTCGGTCTCCTTTCCCTGATGATACTGCCACAGGCGGATAAACTGGTGCTGGAGGCGTGGTGTGCTCATAAAAGAGGAACTCCGGTCGGTTTTCTGTCCATTTTTATTTCCGTATATTACGTCCATACTCAATGTCATTAAAGCAGCTCATGACGTCAGTGTGATACCTGACTCACTCCCGATTCTTGAGTAATGGTGACTTTTACCGCCAGCCGAAAGGCTGGTTTTTTTCTGTCCGGTGATCCGGAAAAAGAGGTGGGGAAAACGGGGAAAAAAGCTGCCATCACAAAAGGGGTGATGGCAGGGGTTCAATGGTGGAAATGGATCCGGTTATCAGTTCATAAATGCAGGCAGTTTTTCCTCAAAACGGGAAATCATGTCGTCATGCTGTAAGGTGAGGCCGATACTGTCGAGGCCGTTCATCATGCAGTGACGACGGAAGGTATCAACACTGAACGGATATTCCAGCTCACCGGCGATCACTTTCTGGTTCTCCAGATCAACAATAATCTGTGCACCTTCTGTTTTTTGTACCCAGTCAAAGAGCGCATCAATCGCGTCTTCGGGTAATTTCACCGGCAATAATTGGTTGTTGAATGAGTTACCGTAAAAAATATCCGCAAAGCTTGGCGCAATCACCACTCTGAAGCCGTAATCTGTTAAGGCCCACGGCGCGTGCTCACGGGAGGAGCCGCAGCCGAAGTTTTCACGGGCCAGCAGAATGGATGCGCCCTGATAACGCGGGGCATTGAGGATAAAATCCGGGTTCGGCACCTGTCCGTCATCATCGAGAAAACGCCAGTCATTGAATAAATGCTGTCCGAAGCCGGTGCGGGTCACTTTCTGCAAAAACTGTTTCGGGATAATGGCATCGGTATCCACGTTGGCGGCATCCAGCGGTGCGGCAATGCCCTGATGTACAATAAATTTTTCCATGGTTTTCTCCCTCAGCGCATCTCAATGGTACGGATATCGGCGAAACTGCCGGTGACAGCGGCTGCGGCGGCCATGGCCGGGCTGACCAGATGCGTGCGTCCGCCGCGCCCCTGGCGGCCTTCAAAGTTGCGGTTGCTGGTGGAGGCACAGCGCTCCCCCGGTGCCAGACGGTCATTGTTCATCGCCAGACACATAGAGCAGCCCGGTAAACGCCATTCAAACCCGGCATCGGTGAAGATTTTATCCAGACCTTCCGCTTCCGCCTGGGATTTCACCGGCCCGGAGCCCGGAACCACTATCGCCTGCACACCCGGCGCGACTTTGCGCCCTTTGGCGACGGCAGCAGCCGCGCGTAAATCCTCAATCCGTGAGTTGGTGCAGGAGCCGATAAATACCTTGTCGATTTTCACATCGGTTAATTTTTTGCCCGGCGTTAAATCCATATACGCCAGCGCTTTTTCTGCCGAGGCTCTTTCCACCGGGTCGGTAAAGCTCTCCGGTGCGGGAATGGCCCGGCTGATATCAATCACCTGACCGGGATTGGTGCCCCAGGTGACCTGCGGGGCGATATCGGCGGCATTGATAATAATTTCCGCGTCATATTTCGCATCCGGATCACTTTTCAGGGTCTGCCAGTAAGCCACAGCTGCATCCCAGTCCGTGCCCTGCGGGGAGAACTGGCGGCCTTTCAGGTAATCAAAGGTGGTCTGATCCGGCGCAATCATTCCGCCTTTGGCACCCATTTCTATCGCCATATTACAAACCGTCATCCGGCCTTCCATGGAGAGCGCTTCAATGGCGTCGCCGCAGAATTCCGCGATATAACCGGTGCCGCCCGCGCTGCCGGTGTGACCGATAATCGCCAGTACAATATCCTTGGCGGTGATACCGGGGGCAACTTTGCCGCGCACTTCAATTTTCAGGGTTTTGGCCCGTGCCTGTTTCAGTGTCTGGGTAGCTAACACATGTTCCACCTCGGAGGTGCCGATACCGAAGGCCAGCGAGCCGAATGCGCCGTGGGTGGCGGTGTGGGAGTCACCACAGACAATGGTCATGCCAGGCAGGGTGATGCCCTGTTCCGGCCCCATCACATGCACAATACCCTGAAACGGATGGTTCAGATCATAGAGACGGACACCAAAGGCCTCACAGTTTTTGATCAGCTCCTGCATCTGGTTACGGGCCATTTCACCACAGGCATTGATATCTTTGGTCTGCGTGGAAACGTTGTGATCCATGGTGGCGAAGGTTTTTTCCGGGCGGCGCACCGGGCGGTTTTTTGCCCGTAATCCGTCAAACGCCTGCGGAGAGGTCACCTCATGCACCAGGTGGCGGTCGATATACAGGATCGGTGTTTCGTTTGCTTCTTCACGAACCACATGGGCATCATATAATTTCTGATATAAAGTTTTTCCTGTGCTCATCTTAAGCCCCTTCTGTAATCAAACGCGCGATAATGTCGCCCATTTCGTCTGTGGTCACACTCTTGCCGTTTCCGGCCACATCCCGGGTGCGGTATCCGGCATTCAGTGCCTGATTGACCGCATTTTCGATGCTGTCCGCCGCTGCATCCTGCCCGCAGCTGAAGCGCAGCATCATGGCAGCGGATAAAATCTGGGCCACCGGGTTGGCAATATTCTGCCCGGCGATATCCGGCGCAGAGCCGCCTGCCGGTTCATACAGACCGAATTTTTTCTCATTCAGGCTGGCGGACGGCAGCATGCCCATGGAGCCGGTGATCATGGCGCACTCGTCGGAGATAATGTCGCCGAACAGGTTGGAGCAGAGGATCACATCAAACTGCGACGGATCTTTGACCATCTGCATGGCGGCGTTATCGATATACATGTGTGACAGCGCGACATCCGGATACTCTTTGGCGATTTCTGTTACCACTTCGCGCCATAATACGGAACTTTGCAGTACGTTGGCCTTATCAATCGATGTTACCTGGCCACGGCGTTTTTGGGCGGAGGCAAAGGCGATACGGGCAATACGCTCGATTTCAAAGCGGTGATACACCTCGGTATCATAAGCACGCTCATATTTACCTTCGCCTTCACGGCCTTTAGGCTGCCCGAAATAGATCCCGCCGGTCAGTTCGCGGACACACAGGATATCGAATCCGCGTGCGGCGATATCACTGCGCAGCGGGCAGAACGCTTCCAGCGCAGGATAGAGCCGTGCCGGGCGCAGGTTACTGAATAATTTGAAATGTGCCCGCAGCGGGAGCAGAGCGCCGCGCTCCGGCTGGGAGTCCGGCGGCAGTTTTTCCCATTTCGGGCCGCCGACAGAGCCGAACAGTACCGCATCGGCCTGTTCGCAGCCTTTCAGTGTGGCCGGCGGCAGCGGGTGGCCATGGTTGTCGATGGCAATGCCGCCGACATCATATTCACTGGTGGTGATGGTCAGGTTAAAGCGGGTGCGCACCGCATCCAGCACTTTAATCGCCTGCGCCATAATTTCAGGGCCGATTCCGTCGCCCGGTAAAACTGCAATATGAAATTGTTCCGACATAATTACACCGCTTCCTTTGTCTCTGTATTGTTGTTATGAGTATCGTTGTGCATGTTGTTATCTGACTGTATACGCCGTTTTTCTTCTTTTACCTGTCCGGCGCGCCAGATGCTGTTGATGGCGTGGATCATGGCCTGGGCGGAGGATTCAACAATATCGGTCGCCAGCCCCATACCGTGGAATTTACGGCCTTCATACTCCACCACGATATTCACCTGACCCAGTGCATCCGTTCCCTGACCTTTGGCAGTCAGCTGATAGGCGGTGAGGGTCAGCGGGTAACCCGCGATACGGCGGATGGCTTCATAAGCCGCATCCACCGGGCCGTTCCCCTGGGCGGATTCCGAGATAATGTCATCCCCGGCCTGCATTCTGACCATCGCGGAGGCTTTGACACCGGTACCTGACTGGGTGTTGAGGAACGCCAGCGAGAAATGTTCCGGCTCCTGGTGCTGCTGCTTCATAAACACCAGCGCTTCCAGGTCGTAATCGAAAACCTGACCTTTCTTGTCCGCCAGTTGCAGGAAGTCGGCGTATAATTCATCCAGGTTATAGTCACCTTCCTGATAACCCATTTCCGCCATCCGGTGTTTCACCGCCGCGCGGCCGGAACGGGAGGTCAGGTTGATTAAGTTATCTTTCAGGCCGATGCTGTCCGGCGTCATGATTTCGTAGGTTTCGCGGTTTTTAATCACGCCGTCCTGGTGAATACCGGAGGAGTGGGAGAAGGCATTGCTGCCGACCACGGCCTTGTTCGGCGGTACCGGGGTGTTGCATAACTGGCTGACCAGCTGGCTGGTGCGGTAAATCTCTTTGTGATTGATCCCGGTGCGCACGCCCAGCATTTTTTCCCGCACTTTAATCGCCATAATCACTTCTTCCAGCGCACAGTTCCCGGCGCGTTCGCCTAACCCGTTGATCGTACCTTCAATCTGGCGGGCACCGGCCTGTACGGCGGTGATGGAGTTGGCAACGGACATGCCCAAATCATCATGGCAGTGGACAGAAATGATGGTTTTGTCGATATTCGGCACGCGGTTGAACAATTCACTGATAATGCCGCCGAACTGGTACGGTGTGGTGTAACCGACGGTGTCCGGAATATTGACCGTGGTGGCTCCTGCGTTAATCGCGGCTTCCACAATACGGCATAAATCATCGATATCGGTGCGCCCGGCATCTTCGCAGGAAAACTCAACGTCATCGGTAAAGCGGCGGGCATGTTTAATCGAGCCGACCGCCATATCGATGATGTCAGCAAAGGTCTTGCGCAGTTTGGTTTTGACGTGAATACCGGAGGTGGCGAGCACCATATGCAACCGGAAGGCTTCCGCGACTTTCAGGGATTCCGCTGCGGCATCAATATCGCCGATCACACAGCGGGATAATGCCGCGATACGGCTGTTTTTGATTTCGCGGGCGATAGTCTGCACTGACTGAAAATCACCGGGAGAGGAGACAGGGAAACCGGCCTCAATAATATCAACCCCCATGCGTTCGAGCTGGAAAGCAATCTGTAACTTCTCTTTGACACTGAGACTGGCCTGTAATGCCTGCTCCCCGTCACGCAGTGTGGTATCAAAAATGATGACGTTATCGCTCATGTTGTGATCCTCTCGGTTATTTCTTGTTCTGTTTTCCGGTTTGCAGGTATAAAAAAACCCGCGACATTGCGCGGGTTTTTCAGGTCTCAGGGAGAAAGTTATGAGGAACTTCCGGCCACGAACCCGCCACGCGCAGTTAAGGCGATAATTAGCAGGCTGTTTAGGCGGAAAGTGAAAGACATAGTAATAACCTTCTCAGTAAATTCAGTGGCACGGAGCACAGGGCTTATCCGTGGCGATGTATTATTGATACTGAATATAAAATGCCCTGTCAACTCACGAGGTTCGCCGGAGATTCCGGTCAAAGGATAAAAAAAGCACAAAAAGCAGATAAACTGACTAATTTATAAAAATTAATCAGCGTTTTCATCTATAAGCCAGCTAAATAATTGGGCTAATATTTTTGCAGATTTTTTTACGGAGAATCAGAATCAGTTGAGTAGGCGGGTAACAGGGGGGCCGGCGGTCAGGCAGCCACCGGTAACCGGTGAGATATTCATTGAACAGTTTATTCTTTCCGTTATGTCAGTAAAAAAAATCGGATTTTTTATGCTGACAGAAGACAATTTTATTATGAATAAACACAATCTTTGTTTTATTATCTCACTGCATGGAAACTAAATGAATAAAGCGGTATTGATTTATTACTGGCATGAATAATTTACTGGCTTTAAATATTTAAATAGTATGCATTGTGATGATGATGCGCACCCGCGTATTCAGAACCATACAAGGAAGAGACTCAATTATTAATTGGATAATCAATTGAGATAATAGATTTCAATTTTGTATTGATCTGCCGTTTCATCATGGCGGCAGGTGGCTTATTGAAGTCATTATAATCATTTATTGGAGTTTAAGATGACTGAATACACCTCAGTGGCAGATGTAAAAAAAGAATCCGGTGAAACACAGCTGCGTAATGTGGATCTTAATCTGCTGACTGTTTTTGATGCGGTTATGCAGATGCAGAATGTGACCCGGGCTGCTGAACTTTTAGGTATGTCGCAACCGGCTGTCAGCAATGCGGTGTCAAGACTTAAAGTTATGTTTAATGATGAATTATTTGTCCGTTTCGGACGGGGAATTCAGCCGACAGCGCGCGCCAAACAGCTGTTCGGGCCGGTCAGGCAGGCATTGCAGCTGGTGCATAATGAGCTGCCGGGTGCCGGTTTTGAACCGGGCAGCAGCGAGCGGACATTTAATCTGGCCATCTCCAGTCCGCTGGATATCCGCCTGACAGACAAAATAATCGAACAGGTTAAACTTCACAGTGAAAATATCGATGTTAATATTCAGTCTTATATGAATTCACATATCGAGAATAACCTGAAATACCAGGAAACCGATTTTGCTGTCAGTTATAATCGTTTCGATAAACCGGATTACAGTCATCACTTATTATTTAATGACCAGTTATCACTGGTCGCCGCCCGCAATCACCCACGTATACAATATACGGTAACAGAGAAACAAATATTTACCGAGCAGCATGCCGTGGTGTCGCTGGATTTAATTGATTCATTCAGTTCACCGTATTATGAAAATAATGAATTACTCCGGGCTATTGTTTATCAGGGAACCAATTTAGTCAGTGTACTGAATATTGTCTCTAAAACAGAGCTGGTGGCGATTGCACCGAAATGGCTGATTCAGCTCTATTCTCATGTGCTGCCGATTCAGGAAGTGCAGCTGCCGTGGGATAAAGTCAGCCGTCCGGCGTTTCTGATCTGGCACGAGGCGTGTACCCGCGATAAAGGGCATCAGTGGATGAAGGCACTGCTGACGCAGTTCACACATCATATGTAATCGATCATTTAATTTATTTCACGCCCCGTCAGGCAAATGTACCTGCCGGGGCTTTTTTGTGATCCCGTCATTGCAAAGATAACTAAATTTGCTTTTGTTCCCGGAGACAACAGGCTACACTTGCGGAAAAATTTAAGCTTACAACTGTAAGCTGAAAAATTATTACATAACGTGAAACCGTACAGTCTGACGGCTCAGTAAAGGAAACGCGTGTGACAACAACAAATTTGCATCACTATCATTTAGTGACGCGGCTGCAACAGCAAAAACAGCGCCGGGGTGACAAAATCGCACTGCGACAGTGGTGTGAACAAGGTCAGCATATCGATTTTACCTGGCAGCAGGCCGGGACGTTCAGTGAAAATCTGGCGGAAGCCCTGCTGGCAGAAGGGGTTGAAGTGCAGGAGAATGTCGCCGTTTTCTCGCACAACAGCGCTCTGTGGACATTAACCGACCTGGCGATTCTTCAGTGCCGTGCCATTGTGGTGCCGCTCTATGCCACCAGCAGTGATGACCAGGCGGCCTATATTCTTAATGATGCGCAGGTGCGCATCCTGTTTGTGGACGGTCAGAAGCAGGCGGAAATCGCGCTGTCACTGCTTTCTCTCTGCCCGTCGCTGCAGAAAATCATCATAATGAACCCGGAAAACACGGCAATCCCGTCGCATCCGGCGGTCTGCACACTGCGTCAGTTTATGAACGGCCACGACGGCAGTTACGCCGCAGAGCTGCGCCAGCGCATCGCTGATTGTTCCCTTGACGATCTTTTCACCCTGATTTACACCTCCGGGACCACCGGCGAGCCGAAAGGCGTGATGCTGGATTACCGCAACATGGCCGCCCAGCTTTATCTGCATGATGAGCGGCTGACACTGACCGAAGATGATGTCTCACTCTGCTTCCTGCCGCTGACGCATGTTTTTGAGCGCGCCTGGAGTTTCTATGTGATGCACACCGGCGCACTGAATGTCTATCTCAGTGATACCAATCTGGTGCGCAAAGCGATGGTATCGGTGAAACCGACCGTGATGTGTGCGGTGCCGCGTTTCTATGAAAAAGTATTCAGCGGTATTTACGAAAAAGTGGCACAGGCGCCGTGGTATAAACGGGCGTTATTCCACTGGGCGGTACGGACCGGTAAAAAGACCCTTGATGCACAGCAGCGCGGTGAAAAACAGTCGTGGCTGGCTGCGCGGTGTGATCAGTTCGCACAGAAAAAAGTGCTCGGCAAACTGCGTGATGTGCTCGGCGGTAATGTCCGTTTCTTACCGGCGGCGGGTGCGCGGCTGGATGATGAAATTATCCGCTTTTTCCTCGCCATCGGCATTAACATCAAATACGGCTACGGCATGACAGAAACCTGTGCCACGGTATCCTGCTGGGAAAACAGCGGTTATCAGCTCGGCTCTATCGGTGTGCCGCTGCCGGATGTGGAAGTGCGTATCGGTGAGGAAAATGAGATTCAGGTACGCGGGCCGGTGGTGATGCGCGGCTATTACAATAAGCCGGAAGAGACCCGTCAGGCCTTTACGGCTGATGGCTGGCTGCGGACCGGTGACGCCGGTGCGCTGGATGAGCAGGGCAATTTGTTTATCACCGAACGCCTGAAAGATCTGATGAAAACCTCGAACGGCAAATATATTGCGCCGCAGATGCTGGAAGGCACGCTGGGTCAGGATCGCTTTATCGAACATATCGCGGTGGTGGCGGATGCACGTAAGTTTGTCTCCGCACTGATTGTGCCGTGCTTTGATACTCTGGAAGAGCACGCCCGGGCACTGAATCTGAAATACCATGACCGGATGGAACTGCTGAAAAACAGCCAGATTGTGGCGCTGTTTGAAAGCCGTCTGAAAGAGTTGCAGAAAAATATCGCAGCCTTTCATCAGGTTAAGCGTTTTACACTGCTGCCGCAGAATTTCTCCATGGAGCTCGGCGAACTGACACCGACCCTGAAACTGCGCCGTAAAGTGATAGCCCAGCGCTATCAACGCGAAATTGAGTCCATGTACACGGACTGATTGCTGTCCCTGACGGCACTGCCTGTTTCCTGTGCAGTGCCGTTTTTATATCCCGCCGGTTTTTCCCCCGCTCTCAGTGAACTCTGCTTTGTGATTTGCCGCCGCAGGTATGATCGTCTGCGGATCCTGTCATTTCCTTTATTCCTGTGGTTTTCCGCTTTTTGCGTCCCGAAAAACGCATTTGCCAGCACTGTCATTTTATCGTTATGTTAATCCTCAGATAACTAAAAACAGACAAACACATCACTTGCAGTTACAACCCGCAATCACGGGCAGGAGAGCATTTATGGAGAGGTTGACAGGGGCAGAAATGATCGTGCGCTCCTTAATTGATGAGGGCGTGTCACACGTATTCGGCTATCCGGGCGGTGCTGTTCTGGATATTTATGATGCACTGCATACGGTGGGCGGTGTCGGGCACATTCTGGTGCGTCACGAGCAGGCCGCCGTGCATATGGCGGACGGCTATGCCCGCGCGACCGGTAAAACCGGCGTGGTGCTGGTCACTTCCGGTCCGGGTGCGACTAACGCCATTACCGGTATCGCCACCGCGTATATGGATTCGGTGCCGCTGGTGGTGCTGTCCGGCCAGGTGGCGAGCGCGCTGATCGGCAACGATGCCTTCCAGGAAGTGGATATGGTGGGCATTTCCCGCCCGGTCGTGAAACACAGTTACCTGGTCCATGATGTCGCGGATATTCCGGCCACCATCAAAAAAGCATTCTATCTGGCACAGAGCGGCCGTCCGGGACCTGTGGTCATCGATTTTCCGAAAGATATTGTCCAGCAGCAGCATGAGTACAGCTACCCGTCACGGGTCAGCCTGCGCTCCTATAACCCGACCGGAGCCGGTCATAAAGGGCAGATCAAACGCGCGCTTATCACACTGATGCAGGCGAAACGCCCGGTAATGTATATCGGCGGCGGTGCTGTCAGTGCCGGATGCAGTCCGGAGATTTTCACCCTTGCGGATAAACTGCGTCTGCCGGTGGCGCTCTCCCTGATGGGGCTGGGCGCGTTTCCGGGCACTCATCCGCAGTGTGTCGGCATGCTGGGTATGCACGGGACATATGAAGCAAACAATACCATGCATCACAGTGATGTGATTTTTGCCGTCGGTGTCCGTTTCGATGACCGGACCACCAATAACCTGGCGAAGTACTGCCCGCAGGCAACCATCATTCATATCGATGTCGATCCGGCGTCTATCTCCAAAACCGTGGCAGCGGATATTCCGATCGTCGGTGATGCGAAACTGTGTCTCGCGCAGATGCTGTTACAGCTTGAATCTCTGACCGATGAACAGGATCCGGATGCACTATGCGACTGGTGGCGGCGCATTGATCAGTGGAAAGCGAAACAGTGTCTGGCCATTGATGAGAGCGGTGAGAAAATCAAGCCGCAGACTGTGATCCGCACCCTGTGGGAACTGACGGAAGGGAAGGCGTATGTTACCTCCGATGTCGGTCAGCATCAGATGTTTGCCGCACTCTATTATCCGTTTGATGAACCGCGCCGCTGGATCAATTCCGGCGGGCTGGGCACGATGGGCTTCGGGTTACCGGCGGCACTGGGTGTCCGGCTGGCGAAACCGGATGATATGGTGGTGTGTGTCACCGGGGACGGTAGTATCCAGATGAATATTCAGGAACTTTCCACGGCATTACAGTTCGGGCTGCCGGTACTGGTGCTTAATCTTAACAACCGCTTTCTCGGTATGGTGAAGCAGTGGCAGGATATGGTTTATCACGGCCGTCACTCACACTCCTATATGGAATCGCTGCCTGATTTTGTCCGCCTGGCAGAGGCTTACGGGCATGTCGGTATCAGTATCAGTGATAAAGCCACGCTGCGTGAACAGCTTGCGGAGGCACTGCGCATTGTCCGCGAAGAGAAACGACTGGTGTTCGCCGATGTGATGGTGGATGAGAAAGAGCATGTTTATCCGATGCAGATCCGCAATGGCGGAATGGATGAAATGTGGTTAAGCAAAACGGAGAGGACCTGATCATGCGCCGGATTCTGTCAATTTTATTAGAAAACGAAACAGGGGCGCTGTCCCGTGTGGCAGGGCTTTTTTCCCAGCGCGGGTATAATATCGAAAGTATCACCGCCGCCCCGACCGATGACCCGTCACTGTTCCGTCTGACCATCCAGACCAAAGGCGATGCGCGGGTGCTGGAGCAGATTGAAAAGCAGCTCAATAAGCTGGTGGATGTGTTCCGTGTCACAGAACTGACCTCTGCCACTCACATTGAGCGCGAGGTGATGCTGGTAAAATTACAGGCCAGCGGCTACGGGCGGGATGAGGTCAAACGCAGTACGGATATCTTCCGCGGACAGATTGTCGATGTGACCGCGACGCTTTATACCGTGCAACTGACCGGCACCAGTGAAAAGCTGGATGCCTTCCTGGATGCGGTGCGCGGCTTCGCGGAAATTGTGGAAATTGCCCGCTCCGGCATCGTCGGGATGTCGCGCGGCGATAAAATAATGCGGTGAAATATTCGCGGTGAAAGGGTAAACTGATTACTCTTCTTATTTGGCCCGTTGTTCGGGCCGTTTCCTGATTTGTAAGGGGTTAACGTGAAACTGGATGAAATCGCCCGCCTTGCCGGTGTGTCGCGCACGACGGCCAGTTATGTCATCAACGGAAAAGCAAAACAATATCGTGTGAGTGACAAAACTGTCGAAAAAGTGATGGCGGTGGTTCGTGAACATAATTACCATCCGAATGCGGTGGCTGCCGGTCTGCGTGCAGGCCGTACCCGCTCTATCGGACTGGTGATCCCGGATTTGGAGAACACCAGCTACACCCGCATCGCAAATTATCTGGAGCGCCAGGCGCGCAGCCGTGGTTATCAGTTGCTGATTGCCTGCTCTGAAGACCAGCCTGACAACGAAATCCGTTGTGTGGAACACCTGTTACAGCGTCAGGTGGATGCGATTATCGTTTCCACCGCACTGCCGCCGGAGCATCCGTTCTATCAGCGCTGGGCAAACCGCTCCCTGCCGATTGTCGCGCTTGACCGCGCACTGGAAAATGAGCACTTTATCAGTGTGGTCGGGGATGACTTTGAGGACGCCAAAATGCTGGCATCCGAATTGCGTCAGTTCCCGGCAGAATCGGTGGTATATCTCGGCGCGTTGCCGGAACTTTCCGTCAGTTTCCTGCGTGAACAGGGATTCCGCGAAGCCTGGGAAGGGGATGCACGTAACGTGAATTTCCTCTATGCCGACAGCTATGAGCGTGATGCCGCCGCCAAAGCGTTTGATACCTGGCTGGAAAGCAATCCGATGCCGGATGCGCTGTTTACCACCTCATTTGCCCTGTTACAGGGGGTGATGGATGCCACGCTGGCCCGCAGCGGCCGTCTGCCGGGGCAACTGGTGATCGCGACCTTCGGTGATCATGAACTGCTTGATTTCCTTGAGTGTCCGGTACTGTCCGTGGCGCAGCGTCACCGCGATATTGCGGAGCGTGTGCTGGAGCTGGTACTGGCCAGTCTGGATGAAAAACAGAAACCGGCTGCGGGTATCACCCGGATCCGTCGTGATCTGTGCCGTCGCGGAAGTCTGAGCCGCCGGTAATATTCAGGCAGTAAAATCATTATTTTTACCGATACCTGTACGGAAACGTATAGGTATTTTTGTTTGGTTTGTCCGGAAACAGATGAAAAACCCTTTTTGAGAGGAATCCTAAGAATTTTTTTCAATTCTGCTGATTGACAGAAATTGACAATTTTCACACTACACCTTTCATTCCCCGGAAATTCACTTACTCCAATTAAGGGTATATGCCGCAGAATATCATTAGCCCGGTTTTGTGACAGTTATGCTATTGATAAACTGAATATTAAATTTTCAAATATCAAATAATCACGCTGTGTAACAGAAAGTAACAGCACAGATGACCGGAACAAAAATCCCGGGGTCTTTGCGGTGATGGTGAATTTTTATCCTGAAAGTGAGGGACACCTCGCAAAAATGCATCTTTCTTTCGCCAGATTCGGTATAATTTGCCCCGGTTAGCCGAGTGCGTATTATGTGAATTTTTTTCTGATTTGAATCAGTGTGTTACCTCACTTCTGTTCCCTGAAGCAAAAAATCCCATATTTTCTCACCCCTTTATTCCCCGACAGCGGAAACGAAACCTTGTCAGCTCTGGCTTGACAAGCTTTTCCTACCATTCGTAAACTCTGTTGGTGGGGAATTGTGGGTGAAAGTGGTAATTCAGGGCAAAACTGAGCGGAGAAACGAATGTTTCGCGGGGCAACACTGGTTAATCTTGACAGCAAAGGGCGCATAACCGTACCGGCACGGTACCGGTCGCTGCTTGCTGAAAAGTCGGAAGGTCAGATGGTCTGCACTATCGATCTCTACCAGCCGTGCCTGCTGCTTTACACCTTACCGGAGTGGGAACTGATCGAACTGAAACTGGCACAATTGTCCACCATGGATCCCACAGAGCGCCGTGTTCAGCGCCTGTTGCTGGGCCATGCCACGGAATGTCAGATGGACAGTGCGGGACGTCTTTTGTTAGCCGGTACACTGCGCACACATGCGCGGTTAACCAAAGAAGTCATGCTGGTCGGGCAGTTCAACAAGTTTGAGCTGTGGGATGAGCAGACGTGGTATCAGCAGGTACAGGATGATATTGCTGCCGGGCAGACGGCATCCGGACCTTTATCCGCCCGGTTACAGGATTTATCACTTTAAATGGCAGAGAGTCAGTTTCAGCATACCAGTGTTTTACTGGATGAAGCCGTCAACGGATTACAGATCCGCGAAGACGGCATTTATATCGACGGCACATTCGGCCGCGGCGGGCACTCCCGCCTGATTTTATCAAAACTCGGTCCGCAGGGGCGTCTGATCGCCATCGACCGGGATCCGCAGGCGATTGCCGCTGCGGCACAGATTGACGACCCGCGTTTTTCCATTATTCACGGCCCGTTTTCCGGTATCGCCGGTTATGTGAATGATCTGGAACTGGGCGGACAGATTAATGGCGTTCTGCTGGATCTGGGTGTGTCCTCCCCGCAGCTGGACGACGCGGAACGCGGATTCTCCTTTATGCGTGACGGGCCGCTGGATATGCGGATGGATCCGACCCGCGGGATCTCCGCTGCACAGTGGCTGACTGAAGCCAAAGAAGAAGATATTGCGTGGGTGCTGAAAAATTTCGGCGAAGAGCGTTTTTCGAAACGGATTGCCCGCGCGATTGTTGAACGCAATAAAACCGAAGAGCCGCTGACGCGGACAAAACAGCTGGCGGATTTAATTGCCGCTGTGTCTCCGGTGAAAGAAAAGCACAAGCATCCGGCGACCCGCAGCTTCCAGGCTATCCGCATTTATGTCAACAGCGAGCTGGATGAGATCCGCCAGGCGCTGACCGGCGCACTGGGCATTCTGGCTCAGGGCGGCCGGTTATCGGTTATCAGCTTCCACTCGCTGGAAGACCGGATTGTGAAGCAGTTTATGCGTGATGAAAGCCGCGGACCACAGGTGCCGCACGGATTACCGCTGACGGAAGAACAACTGAAAGCGCACGGCACACCGGCACTGAAACTGGCCGGAAAAATGAAACCGTCAGAGCAGGAAATCAGTGTTAACCCGCGTGCCCGCAGTTCGGTACTGCGCTTTGCGGAGAAAGCATGACCACAGAACGGCACAATTTAGCCCGCGTTATTTGTCGTGACCTGCTGCGCCACGGATTTATCCCTGCGATTTTATTTATCGCAGTGATCGTCAGCGCGATTTTTGTAGTCATCACGGCACATAAAACACGTCTGCTGACCGCAGAGCGGGAACATCTTGTGCTGGAGCGTAACTCGCTGGATATCGAATGGCGTAACCTGATTCTGGAAGAGAACGCCCTGGGGGATCACAGCCGTGTTGAGCGCCTGTCCGTTGAGCGTCTCAGTATGCAGCATGTGGATCCGGCAAACGAAAAAATTGTCGTAACAAAATGACGAAGGCATGAAAAGCAGAAAATCAGCAGGCAAAACGCAGGGCGGAGCCCGTATCAAACGTCCGGAAGAAAAAGCCAGTTTTATCAGCTGGCGTTTTGCGTTGTTATGCGGCGGTATCGGGCTTGCCCTGGCCGCCCTGCTGATCCGGGTCGCGTATTTACAGATTATCAACCCGGACATGCTGGTCAAAGAGGGCGATATGCGCTCGCTGCGCGTCCAGGAGATCCCGACCGCACGCGGTATGATCAGCGACCGTATGGGGCGTCCGCTGGCGGTCAGTGTGCCGGTAAACGCCGTCTGGGCTGATCCGAAAGAGTTAGCCGACAAAGGCGGGGTAGGGGATGACACCCGCTGGCGCGCACTGTCCGAAGCGCTGAATATCCCGCTCGAACAGGTGAAAAGCAAAGTCACGGCGAACCCGAAAGGCCGCTTTGTCTATCTGGCGCGTCAGGTGAACCCGACTATCGGCGATTATGTGAAAAAACTGAATCTGCCGGGGATTTATTTACAGGCGGAATCAAAACGGTATTACCCGTCCGGCTCTGTGACTGCTCACATTATTGGTGTCACCAATATTGATGATGAAGGGATTGAAGGGGTTGAGAAAAGCTTTGACCGCTGGCTGACCGGGGTTCCGGGGCAGCGGACAGTCCGTAAAGATCGCGGCGGCCGTGTTATTGAAGATACTATCGCCCGCGAAAGTCAGGCCGGGCACAACCTGACACTCAGTATTGATGAGCGTTTACAGGCGCTGGTATACCGCGAAATCAGCAGTGCGGTGGCACTGAACAAAGCGGAATCCGGCACGGCGATTCTGGTGGATGTGAACACCGGGGAAATTCTGGCGATGGCGAACAGCCCGTCCTATAACCCGAACAACCTCCAGGGCACGCCGAAAGATGCTATGCGTAACCGCGCTATCACCGATATTTTTGAACCGGGCTCGACGGTAAAACCGTTGGTGGTGATGACAGCACTGCACAACAACATCATCAAACCGAACAGCGTGGTGAATACTTATCCGTACCGGATCAGTGGTCATGAAATCAAAGACGTGGCGCGTTATGCCGAACTGACCATCACCGGTATTTTACAGAAGTCGAGTAACGTAGGTGTCTCAAGACTTGCGTTAGCGATGCCCGCTCAGGAACTCGTGGACGTCTATTCGCGTTTCGGGCTGGGAAAACCGACCAATCTGGGGCTGGTCGGAGAAAGCAGTGGCATATACCCAAGTAAAAAAACACGGTGGTCTGAGCTTGAAAGGGCCACCTTTTCTTTCGGTTACGGGCTGATGGTAACACCGTTACAGTTAGCACGGGCCTATGCAACAATCGGCAGTTTCGGGATTTACCGCCCGCTGTCCATCACAAAAGTGGATCCGCCGGTGCCGGGCACCCGCGTCTTCCCTGAGCCGGTGATGAAAACCGTGGTTCAGATGATGGAAAGCGTTGCGTTACCGGGCGGCGGCGGAACGCGCGCTGCGATTAAAGGGTACCGCGTGGCCATTAAAACCGGGACCGCGAAAAAAGTGGGCGATGACGGCAAATACGTGAACCGTTATATCGCTTACACCGCCGGGGTTGCACCGGCAAGCCGTCCGCGTTTTGCACTGGTTGTGATTATCAACGACCCGCAGGGCGGCAAGTATTACGGGGGTGCGATCTCTGCACCGGTATTCGGTGCCATCATGGGCGGTGTTCTGCGGACAATGAACGTGGAACCCGATGCGCTGACACCGGAAGAACAAACTAATGAAGTGGTTATTAATAAACCAAAAGAGGGTACAAGTGGCAGATCGTAATTTGCGCGATTTACTCGCGCCGCTCGGTGTTGATGCACCGGCTAAGGCGTTACGTGATATGACCCTGGACAGCCGCAAAGCGGCTGCCGGTGATCTGTTCCTGGCGGTTAAAGGCCACCAGTCCGACGGACGTCACTACATTCCTCAGGCCATTGCCCAGGGTGTGGCTGCTGTGGTCGCGGAAGCGGATGGTGCGGCGGAAGACGGCAGTGTGCAGGTTCTGCATGGTGTACCGGTGGTGTATCTCAGCCACCTGAATGAAAAATTATCCCGCCTGGCCGGAGAGTTTTATCACCACCCGGCGGAACGCCTGAAACTGATCGGCGTGACCGGCACTAACGGTAAAACCACCACCACCCAGTTGCTGGCGCAGTGGACTCAGGCGATGGGCGAAACCAGTGCCGTGATGGGAACGGTGGGTAACGGGCTGCTCGGGCATGTGATCCCGACTGAAAACACCACCGGTTCAGCTGTTGATATCCAGCTCGAGCTGGACAAACTGGCGAAGAAAGGTGCCACAGTGGCGGCGATGGAAGTCTCCTCTCACGGACTGGTACAAAGCCGTGTGGCGGCACTGCCGTTCCGGGCTGCGGTCTTTACTAACTTAAGCCGTGATCACCTCGATTACCACGGTGATATGGCCAACTACGAAGCCGCCAAATGGCTGCTGTTCTCAACCCATCACAGCGAACAAAAAATTATTAATGCGGATGATGAGACAGGGCTGAAATGGCTGGCAAAACTACCGGAAGCGGTCGCGGTCACGATGGATGATAATCTGCCGGCCGGCTGGCAGGGGCGTTTCCTGAAAGCGGTTTCTGTGGATTATCATGACAGCGGTGCGCACATCACCTTTACCTCAAGCTGGGGCAATGGTGAGCTGGACAGCCCGCTGATGGGCGCCTTTAACGTCAGTAACCTGCTGGTGGCTGCGGCAACCCTGCTGGCACTGGATTATGACCTGAATACACTGCTGCGCGCTGCAACCGCGTTAACCCCGGTCTGCGGCCGGATGGAAGTTTTCACCGCGGATAACCGCCCGACAGTTGTTGTCGATTATGCTCACACCCCGGATGCGCTGGAAAAAGCACTGAGTGCGGCGCGTCTGCATACCAAAGGCAAACTGTGGTGTGTCTTCGGCTGCGGCGGTGATCGCGACAAAGGTAAACGTCCGCTGATGGGCGCAATTGCCGAGCAGGAATCCGATGTGGTGGTGATCACCGACGATAACCCGCGCAGCGAAGAGCCGCAGGCGATTATCAATGACATTATGGCCGGGCTGGTTGATACCTCCCGTGCACTGCCGATCCCGGGCCGTGCGGAAGCCGTCACCTTTGCGGTGATGCAGGCAAAACCGGATGACGTGGTGCTGGTGGCCGGAAAAGGGCATGAGGATTATCAGCTGGTCGGCAACCGCCGTCTGGACTACTCCGACCGCCTGACCGTCGCCCGCCTGCTGGGAGTAATGGCATGATCCCGTTCTCCCTCGCTGATATCGCACAACTGACCGCCGGGGAGCTTATCCTCAGCGGCCACGCGGCATCAGAACGGATTGAGAGTGTCACCACGGACAGCCGCACTATCGGTGAACGTGCGCTGTTTATCGCCCTGGCCGGTGAACGTTTTGATGCTCATGATTTTATTGCGGATGTGGCAGCGAAAGGTGTTGCCGCCGTCCTGGTGAACCGCCGGATGGACGTGAACTGTCCGCAGATTATTGTTAAAGATACCCGCCTTGCGCTGGGGGCGGTGGCGAAAGGCAACCGTGACCGCAGTCAGGCGAAAGTGGTGGCGCTGACCGGTTCGTCCGGCAAAACGTCTGTCAAAGAGATGACGGCGGCGATTTTACAGCAGGCTGGCGAAACCCTGTTTACCGCCGGGAACTTTAATAATGATATCGGCGTACCGCTGACATTGCTGCGCCTGACAGAAAAACATCAGTTTGCGGTGATTGAGCTGGGTGCCAACCACACCGGCGAAATCGCCTATACCGCTGCCATGACACACCCGCAGACCGCACTGGTGAATAACCTGTTTGCCGCCCATATCGGCGAGTTCGGTTCCGCAGAAGCCATCGCGCAGGCAAAAGGGGAAATTTTCACCGGACTGACTGACGAAGGCACCGCTGTCATCAATCTGGAAAGCAATGATGTCACTCACTGGCAGGCACATCTGACCCCGCGTCAGACCCGCTGGAGTTTCTCCGTTGATCCGCACCCGCAGGCCGATTTTTACGCGGCAGATGTGGTGATGAACCCGCTGACCACTGACTTTACCCTGCACACACCGGCAGGCAGCACCGCTGTCACCCTGCCGCTGCCGGGCCGTCACAATATTGCCAATGCTCTCGCGGCGGCGGCACTGGCACTGTCTGCCGGGGCGACACTGGTGGATATCTGCAGTGGTCTGGCACAAACCAGCGCCGTACCGGGACGGTTATACCCGGTTGAACTGGCACCGGGCAAGCTGATGATTGACGACACTTACAATGCTAATGACGGCTCAATGATTGCGGCAATCCGTGTGCTGGCACAATTACCGGGTTACCGCGTGCTGGTTGCCGGGGATATCGGCGAGCAGGGCGGTTACGCCGAAGAGAGTCACCGCAGAGTCGGGCAGGCTGCCCGTGATGCCGGGCTGGATGCGGTGTTCACCGCAGGTCAGTTCAGTCATTTTATCAGTGATGAGTGTCAGGGACACCATTTCGCTGACAAAACAACCCTCATTGCTGCGCTGGCACCTCTGGTGGCACAGCATTCATCAATTTCAATTTTAGTTAAAGGTTCACGCAGCTCCGCAATGGAAGAAGTTGTGCACGCCTTGCAGGAGAATGTCCCATGCTGATTTGGCTGGCTGAGTATCTGGTGCAGTTTCATACCGCGTTTAACGTCTTCTCTTACCTGACGTTCCGCGCCATCGTCGGCCTGCTGACCTCGCTGATTATCGCATTATGGATGGGGCCGCATGTGATTGCGTATCTCCAGAGAATGCAGATTGGCCAGGTTGTCCGCAGCGAAGGGCCGGAATCGCACTTCAGCAAGCGCGGTACCCCGACCATGGGCGGCATGATGATCCTGTTCTCCATCGCCATTTCTGTTCTGCTGTGGGCGCGTCTGGACAACCCGTATGTCTGGTGTGTGCTGCTGGTGCTGATCGGCTACGGTATTGTCGGCTTTATCGATGACTACCGCAAAGTGGTGCGCAAAGACACCAAAGGGCTGATTGCCCGCTGGAAATATTTCTGGCAGTCCGTGCTGGCGCTGACTGTGGCGTTCAGTATGTATGCCATCGGTAAAGATACCCCGGCAACCCAGCTGGTGGTGCCGTTCTTTAAAGATGTGATGCCGCAGCTGGGTGTGCTGTATATCCTGCTGGCGTATTTCGTGATTGTCGGCACCAGTAACGCGGTGAACCTGACTGACGGCCTCGATGGTCTCGCGATTATGCCGACCGTCTTTGTGGCTGCCGGGTTTGCGCTGGTGGCGTGGGCGACCGGTAACGTGAATTTCGCGCATTATCTGCATATCCCGTATCTGCCGCATGCCGGGGAACTGGTGATTGTCTGCACCGCGATTGTCGGGGCAGGGCTGGGCTTCCTGTGGTTTAACACCTATCCGGCACAGGTCTTTATGGGTGATGTCGGTTCATTGGCACTCGGCGGCGCGCTGGGTACCATTGCTGTTCTGCTGCGTCAGGAATTCCTGCTGCTGATTATGGGCGGTGTATTCGTGGTGGAAACTCTGTCGGTGATTTTACAGGTCGGATCCTTCAAATTACGCGGTCAGCGTATTTTCCGGATGGCACCTATTCATCACCATTATGAATTAAAAGGCTGGCCTGAGCCGCGGGTGATTGTCCGCTTCTGGATTATCTCCCTGATGTTAGTGCTGATCGGTCTGGCGACACTCAAGGTACGTTAATCATGACGAATTATCAGGGGAAAGACATTGTGATTGTCGGGCTCGGTTTAACCGGGCTTTCCTGTGTGGACTTTTTTCTGTCACGCGGCGTTACGCCGAAGGTGATGGATACCCGCATCTCCCCGCCCGGCATCGATAAGCTGCCGGACAGCGTTCAGTGTCACTGCGGTGGTCTTGAAGCGCAGTGGCTGCTGGATGCAGACCTGATTATCGCAAGCCCGGGAGTGGCGGTCAGTACCCCGCAACTGCAGGCAGCGGCGCAGGCCGGTGCGGAAATTATCGGCGATATTGAATTATTTGCCCGCGAAGTGACTGTCCCGGTTGTGGCGATCACCGGCTCAAACGGCAAAAGCACCGTGACCTCCCTGGTGGGGGAAATGGGGCGCTGTGCCGGTCTGCGTACCGGTGTCGGCGGTAATATCGGCCTGCCGGCACTGGAACTGCTGAAAGACGATTACGAGCTCTGTGTGCTTGAGTTATCCAGTTTTCAGCTGGAAACCACATTCAGCCTGAAACCGGCGGCGGCCACTGTTCTGAATGTCACGGAAGATCATATGGATCGCTACCCGCAGGGACTGGAGCAGTACCGTGCGGCAAAACTACGTGTCTATCACGACGCTGCCGTCTGCGTGTATAACGCGGAAGATGCACTGACACAGCCAGGCTGTGATTGTGACCGCGCAGAATATGTCAGCTTCGGCGTCGAAACCGGGGATTACTGGCTGGATACCGATGAGCAGGCACTCTGCTTCTGCGGTGAAAAAATTATTAACTGCAGTGAGATGATCCTGCACGGCCAGCACAACTACTGTAATGCCCTGGCAGCCCTGGCACTGGCAGATGCGGTCAATATCCCGCGTGAAGGCGCACTGAAAGCACTGCGCACTTACAGCGGTCTGCCGCACCGTTTTCAGCTGGTACATGAATCTGCCGGGATCCGCTGGATTGATGATTCCAAAGCCACCAACGTCGGCAGTACTGAAGCGGCGCTGAACGGCCTGCAGGTGGACGGCTGTCTGCATCTGCTGCTCGGCGGTGACGGTAAATCAGCGGATTTCTCTCCGCTGCTGCCGTACCTGAGCGGCGAAAAAATCCGTCTTTACTGCTTCGGGCGTGACGGCGAACAACTGGCGCAGCTGCGTCCGGATGTCTCTCTGCTGACAGATACCATGGAGCAGGCAATGCGGGCACTGGCGCCGTCACTGGCCGCCGGGGATATGGTGCTGTTATCACCGGCCTGTGCGAGCCTGGATCAGTTCCGTAATTTTGAAGAGCGCGGGCGTGAATTTGCCCGTTTGGCACGGGAGTTAGCGGCATGAGATTCCCCGGATCACAGCGTTTTAAAAACTGGATGATCGGCGAGCGTAACGGCGAGTTCAGTACGGTCGTGATGTATGACCGGACACTGCTGTGGTTTGCACTGGGACTGGCCGCGATTGGCTTTGTGATGGTGACTTCCGCCTCTATGCCTGTCGGGCAGCGTCTGGCGGATGATCCTTTCTATTTTGCCAAGCGTGACGGCGGCTTCTTAATTTTTGCTTTTATTATCGCTGCGGTGATTATGCGGTTCCCGCTGGAAATGTGGCAGCGCTACAGCACATTACTGCTGATTGGTACGATCGGCGGGCTGATTGTGGTACTCGGCGTGGGCAGCTCGGTTAACGGGGCATCACGCTGGATAGCTATCGGGCCGATGCGTATTCAGCCTGCGGAAGTATCGAAACTGGCACTGTTTGTTTATCTCGCGAGCTATCTGGTGCGCAAGGTGGATGAAGTCAGAAATAACTTCTGGGGATTCTGCAAGCCGATGGGCGTGATGTTTGTGCTGGCGGTGTTACTGCTGTTACAGCCGGACCTCGGTACCGTGGTGGTACTGTTTGTCACCACACTGGCGCTGCTTTTCCTCGCCGGTGCCAAAATGTGGCAGTTTATCGCGATTATCGGCGGCGGTGTCGCGGCAGTGGTGCTGCTGATTATTGCCGAACCTTACCGTATGCGGCGTGTAACCTCCTTCCTTGACCCGTGGGAAGATCCGTTCGGCAGCGGTTACCAGTTAACACAGTCACTGATGGCTTTCGGGCGCGGTGATTATCTCGGTCAGGGGCTGGGCAACTCCATTCAGAAAATGGAATACCTGCCGGAAGCGCATACCGACTTTATTTTTGCCATCCTCGGTGAGGAACTGGGGTATTTCGGTGTGATCCTGGTGCTGCTGATGGTCTTTTTTGTCGCATTCCGCGCCATGGTTATCGGCCGCCGCGCACTGATGATCGACCAGCGTTTTGCCGGTTTTCTGGCCTGTGCCATCGGCATCTGGTTCAGCTTCCAGGCCCTGGTTAACGTCGGTGCAGCCTCCGGCATGCTGCCGACCAAAGGGCTGACGCTGCCGCTGATCAGTTACGGCGGCTCGAGTTTAGTGATTATGACCACAGCCATTGCCTTGCTGCTGCGGATTGATTTTGAAACACGCCTGGCAAAAGCCCAGGCATTCTCAAGGAGAGCGCGATGAGTAATAAAGCCCCCCGTCTGATGGTGATGGCCGGTGGTAGTGGCGGACATGTCTTTCCGGGGCTTGCGGTTGCGCACTATTTACAGAGTCAGGGCTGGGAAATCCGCTGGCTGGGTACCCGTGATCGGATGGAAGCTCAGCTCGTGCCGAAACACGGCATTGATATCGATTTTATTGAGATTACCGGTCTGCGCGGCAAAGGCGTGAAAGCGCTGCTCACCGCGCCGTTCCGTATCGCGAAAGCGGTAAAACAGGCGAAAAAAATTATGCGTGACTACCAGCCTGATGCCGTGCTCGGCATGGGCGGGTTTGTTTCCGGTCCCGGTGGTGTGGCCGCCTGGCGCTGTGGTATTCCGGTGATCCTGCATGAGCAGAACGGTGTGGCCGGGCTGACCAACGGCTGGCTGTCGAAAATCGCCACCACAGTATTACAGGGATTCCCGGGAGCGTTCCCGCAGGCTCCGGTGGTCGGTAACCCGGTGCGGGAGGATATCCTCAGTCTGCCGTCCCCGGCAGAACGCTTTGCCGGACGTGAAGGGCCAATCCGTATTCTGGTGATCGGCGGCAGTCAGGGCGCGCGTATCCTGAATCAGACCCTGCCGGAAGTGGCCGGGATTATGGGGGATGCAGTCTGTATCCGCCATCAGGCCGGTAAAGGCAGTGCGGAAAGCACACAAGCGCTGTATAACGCGCAGAATGCGTCAGACAGTGTGACAGTCACAGAATTTATTGATGACATGGTTGAAGCTTATACCTGGGCGGATGTGGTTATCTGCCGCTCCGGGGCGCTGACCGTCAGTGAGATCGCGGTGGTCGGGCTGGGTGCGATTTTTGTGCCGTTCCTGCATAAAGACCGCCAGCAATACTGGAATGCGCTGCCGCTGGAACAGGCGGGTGCTGCGGTTATCATGGAACAGCCGTCCTTTAATGCACAGGCGGTGGCAGAGCAGTTACGCGAGTGGGACAGACCACGCCTGCTGACCATGGCGGAAAAAGCACGGAGTGTCGCAATTACCGATGCCACCAAACGGGTGGCGGATGCAATTATCGCGGCAGCGAAAAAACACTAACGAATTGATATAGCGAAGAAATAACGTGAATACACAGCAATTGGCGAAATTACGATCCTTCATTCCGGAAATGAAACGTGTCCGGCACATTCACTTTGTCGGTATCGGCGGTGCCGGTATGGGCGGGATAGCGGAAGTGCTGGCGAACGAAGGTTATGAGATCAGCGGGTCTGATCTGGCGCCGAATGCGGTAACAAAACAGCTGACTAACCTGGGCGCGACGATTTATTTCAATCACCGTCCGGAAAACGTGGCAGACGCCAGTGTGGTGGTGGTATCCACCGCCATTTCAGCGGATAACCCGGAAATTGTTGCGGCGCGTGAAGCCCGTATTCCGGTGATCCGCCGCGCGGAAATGCTCGCGGAACTGATGCGCTTCCGCCACGGTGTGGCGATTGCCGGTACTCACGGCAAAACCACCACCACGGCGATGATTTCCGGTATTTACGGCCGCGGCGGCCTGGATCCGACCTTCGTCAACGGCGGGCTGGTTAAAGCTGCCGGTGTGCATGCGCGTCTCGGCTCAAGCCGTTACCTGATTGCGGAAGCGGATGAAAGCGATGCTTCTTTCCTGCATTTACAGCCGATGGTGGCCGTGGTCACCAATATCGAGCCGGATCACATGGATACTTATCACGGTGATTTTGAAACCCTGAAAGACACCTTTGTGAATTTCCTGCACAACCTGCCGTTCTACGGCCTGGCTGTGGTGTGTATGGATGATGCGGTTATCCGCGAAATCGTACCGCGTATCGGCCGTTATGTGATTACCTACGGTTTTCATGAGGATGCGGATGTCCGTATCACAGATTTTGAACAGCGCGGCTCACAGTGCTTCTTCACCGTTCACCGGGAGAATCTGCCGGATCTGACTGTGGAACTGAATGCACCGGGCCGTCACAACGTCCTGAATGCCACCGCGGCGATTGCGGTCGCGACAGAAGAAGGCATTCTGGATGAGGATATCCTGGCCTCTCTGCGTGAATTCCAGGGTACCGGGCGCCGTTTTGATTTCCTCGGCAACTTCCCGCTGGAGCACGTCAACCAGAAAGAGGGCAGTGTGATGCTGGTGGACGATTACGGCCATCACCCGACCGAAGTGGATGCGACTATCAAAGCGGCAAGAGCAGGCTGGCCGGATAAGCGGATTGTGATGGTGTTTCAGCCGCACCGCTACACCCGTACCCGTGACCTGTATGATGATTTTGCCAACACGCTGGATCAGGTCGATATCCTGCTGATGCTGGATGTGTATGCCGCCGGTGAGCCGGTCATTCCGGGGGCGGACAGCCGCTCGCTGTGCCGCACAATCCGCCAGCGCGGTAAGCTGGATCCGATTCTGGTCACCGAACCGGGCAAAATTGCAGCGGTTCTGGCACAGGTTCTTGAAGATAATGATTTAATACTGGTTCAAGGCGCCGGAAATATCGGTAAAATAGCGCGTACATTGGCTGACACAAAATTACGGCCGGTTTTGAGTGAGGATAATTAAGAATGACTGAAAAAGTCGCGGTACTGATGGGCGGTACATCCGCAGAACGTGAAGTCTCCCTGGCTTCAGGTGCGGCGGTGCTCGCCGGTTTAAAAGAAGCCGGTATTAATGCATTCGGTGTGGATACCAAAGAGTATCCGGTTACCCGTCTGAAGGAAGACGGTTTTACCAAAGTCTTTATCGCGCTGCACGGCCGCGGCGGGGAAGACGGCACACTGCAGGGTTGCCTGGAGCAGATGGGACTGCCGTACACCGGAAGTGGTGTCATGGCCTCCGCACTCTCTATGGACAAGCTGCGCACCAAACAGCTGTGGGCGGGCGCAGGTCTGCCGATTGCGCCGTATTTCGCCATCAGTGCAGCCCGTTTCGCGCAGATCAGCGATGAAGAATTGCAGCAGGGTGTGGCACCGCTGGGTTATCCGGTGATTGTCAAACCAAGCCTGGAAGGTTCAAGTGTCGGTATGTCCAAAGTGGATAATGCGCAGGCGCTGCGTCCGGCACTGGAAGAAGCGTTTAAACACGACAAAGACGTGCTGGTGGAAAAATGGCTGAGCGGCCCGGAATTCACCGTGGGCTTCCTCGGTGAGCAGATGCTGCCGTCTATCCGTATTCAGCCGGCGGCGGTGTTCTACGACTACGAAGCCAAATATATTTCTGACGACACACAATATTTCTGCCCGGGCCTCGAAGGGGCACGCGAGACAGAAATCCGTGAGCTGGCAAAAGCTGCTTACAAAGCCGTGGGCTGTGAAGGCTGGGGCCGTGTGGATGTGATGCTCGACAGTGACGGGCAGTTCTACCTGCTGGAAGTGAACACTTCCCCTGGTATGACCAACCACAGTCTGGTGCCGCAGGCGGCGCGTCAGGCAGGCATGAGCTTCTCCGCTTTTGTGGCGGACGTTCTGGCACTGGCGGACTGATATGTCACAGGCTGCACTGAATATGCGTGAACCGGATCCGGATACGGATTATGACGGTTCACGTCCCAGTAACGGCGCATACCTTGCCGGACTGCTGTTTTTCCTGATGGTGCTGGGAACGCTGGTCTGGGGGGGGCTGATGGTGCTGAACTGGATGAAAGATGCAGACCGCCTGCCGATGTCAAAACTGGTATTAACCGGTGAGCGCCATTACACGACAAACGACAATGTGCGCAAAGCGGTGTTATCCCTCGGAACGCCCGGTACGTTCATGACACTGGATGTCAATGAAGTGCAGCAGCAGCTGGAACGGATCCCGTGGTTACGTCAGGTCACTGTGCGCAAGCAGTGGCCGGACGAATTAAAAATTCATCTGGTCGAGTATGTGCCGTATGCACGCTGGAATGACTCACAGATGGTTGATGACGCCGGGCGGGTTTTCAGCCTGCCGGCGGAACTGACAGAAAAAGATTCTTTCCCGATGCTCTACGGAGCACAGGGCAGTGAACAGGATGTACTGAGCGGGTATCGTGAAATGGCGCAGCAGCTCAGCGGGGCAGGGCTGAAAATCAAATCAGCCTCAATGTCACCGCGTCATGCCTGGCAGCTTGTGCTGGATAATGATGTCCGGGTTGAACTCGGACGGCTGGATACCAAAGGCCGGTTACAGCGTTTCATCGAGCTGTATCCGACCCTGACGCAGGAACAGGACAAACGGGTTGATTATGTCGATCTCCGCTATGACAGCGGTGCTGCGGTCGGCTGGGCGCCATTGCAGATCGATCCTTTCGCAAACGGACATTAAGACATAACAGGTAAAGAAGGCGGGCAGAATAACAATGATCAAAGCAACGGATAGAAAATTAGTCGTCGGCCTCGAAATAGGCACCGCCAAAGTATCTGCGCTTGTTGGTGAAATTCTGCCGGACGGTGTGGTGAACATTATCGGTGCGGGTAACTGCCCGTCACGCGGAATGGACAAAGGCGGCGTCAATGATCTGGAGTCGGTGGTAAAATGCGTTCAGCGTGCCATCGACCAGGCGGAACTGATGGCGGACTGCCAGATATCATCAGTCTATCTGGCGTTATCCGGCAAACACATCAGCTGCCAGAATGAAATCGGTATGGTGCCGATTTCAGAAGAAGAAGTGACCCAGGAAGATGTGGAAAATGTGGTGCATACGGCGAAATCTGTCCGTGTCCGCGACGAGCACCGCGTTCTGCATGTGATCCCGCAGGAATATGCCATCGATTACCAGGAAGGCATTAAAAATCCGGTGGGATTATCCGGTGTGCGGATGCAGGCGAAAGTGCATCTGATCACCTGTCATAACGACATGGCAAAGAATATTGTCAAAGCCGTTGAGCGCTGCGGACTAAAAGTTGACCAGCTGATTTTTGCCGGTCTGGCATCAAGCTTCGCGGTACTGACGGAAGATGAGCGTGAGCTGGGTGTCTGTGTCGTGGATATCGGCGGCGGCACCATGGATATGGCGATTTACACCGGCGGCGCACTGCGTCACACCCGTGTTATCCCGTATGCAGGGAATGTGGTGACCGGCGATATCGCGTACGCCTTCGGCACGCCGCCGAATGATGCGGAAGCCATTAAAGTCCGTCACGGCTGCGCGCTGGGGTCTCTGGTCAGCAAAGACGAAACCCTGGAAGTACCGAGTGTCGGCGGGCGTCCGCCGCGCAGTTTACAGCGCCAGACATTAGCCGAAGTTATTGAGCCGCGTTACACCGAATTACTCAATCTGGTTAATGACGAAATTTTGAAAGTGCAGGAACAATTACGTCAGCAGGGTGTCAAACACCATTTGGCCGCTGGTATCGTGCTGACAGGTGGTGCGGCTCAGATTAACGGACTGGTTGAGTGCGCCCAGCGTGTTTTCCATACACAGGTTCGTATCGGACAACCGCTTAATATAACCGGCTTAACGGATTATGCGCAGGAACCGTATTACTCTACAGCGGTAGGGTTGCTGCATTACGGAAAAGAATCTCACCTGGTCGGCGATACCGAGACAGAAAAACGTGCCTCGGTGGGCAGTTGGTTTAAAAAATTAACTGGCTGGCTCAGAAAAGAATTTTAATTTGTATTAAGGCTGGCGATAATAGCCGCCATATAAGAAAGGCACAAAACGGAGAGAGATTATGTTTGAACCGATGGAATTGACCAACGACGCGGTGATTAAAGTCATCGGCGTCGGCGGGGGCGGCGGTAACGCTGTTGAGCATATGGTCCGTGAACGCATCGAAGGCGTTGAGTTCTTCGCTGTGAATACGGACGCTCAGGCGCTTCGTAAAACCGCCGTCGGCCAGACTATCCAGATTGGTAACGGAATCACCAAAGGCCTGGGTGCGGGTGCAAACCCGGAAGTGGGCCGTAACGCGGCGGAAGAAGATCGCGAAGCGCTGCGCAATGCACTCGACGGTGCGGACATGGTCTTTATCGCAGCCGGTATGGGCGGCGGTACAGGAACCGGTGCGGCACCTGTTGTTGCTGAAGTTGCCAAAGAGCTGGGCATCCTGACTGTTGCTGTGGTGACCAAGCCGTTCAACTTTGAAGGCAAAAAGCGCATGGCATTCGCCGAGCAGGGGATTACTGAGTTATCCAAGCATGTTGACTCACTGATCACCATCCCGAATGACAAACTGCTGAAAGTATTAGGCCGCGGGATCTCACTGCTGGATGCCTTCGGTGCCGCCAACGACGTGTTACGCGGCGCGGTTCAGGGTATCGCAGAACTGATCACCCGTCCGGGCCTGATGAACGTTGACTTTGCGGACGTCCGTACTGTGATGTCAGAAATGGGTTACGCGATGATGGGCTCCGGCGTGGCGCGCGGTGAAGACCGTGCGGAAGAAGCTGCCGAAATGGCGATTTCCAGCCCGCTGCTGGAAGATATCGACCTGTCAGGTGCGCGTGGTGTGCTGGTTAACATCACCGCGGGCTTTGACCTGCGTCTGGATGAGTTCGAAACTGTGGGTAACACTATCCGTGCATTTGCATCGGATAACGCGACTGTGGTTATCGGTACTTCCTTAGACCCTGAAATGAACGATGAACTGCGTGTGACTGTGGTCGCGACCGGTATCGGCATGGACAAACGTCCTGAAATCACGCTGGTAACCAATAAAGCGGTGCAGACCAACAACATGGAACATCGTTATGCACAAATGCAAAACAGCATGACCAGCATGGATGAGAGCAAATCAGTGGCACAGGTTGTCAACGATTCTTCAGCCCAGAGCAATAAAGAACCGGATTATTTAGATATCCCGGCTTTCTTACGCAAACAGGCTGATTAAACCGAAAAGATTTGCATCTCCGCTTTTTGTGCTAAACTATCTCCCTTGTCATTAGTTTATAATGACAGGGAGACAGTTAATCAAACGAGACAGAAACGATGATCAAACAAAGAACATTAAAGCGTATTGTTCAGGCTACGGGTGTAGGTTTACACACCGGCAAAAAAGTTACGCTGACAATGCGTCCGGCACCGGCCAATACCGGGATCATCTATCGCCGTACTGATCTTAATCCGCCTGTCGATTTTCCGGCAGATGCGAAATCCGTGCGTGATACGATGTTATGTACTTGTCTGGTAAATGAAGACAACGTACGTATTTCCACGGTTGAGCATTTGAACGCAGCACTGGCCGGACTCGGCATTGATAACCTGGTTATCGAAGTCGATGCCGCTGAAATCCCGATTATGGATGGCAGCGCAAGCCCGTTCGTATTCCTGTTACTGGATGCCGGTATTGAAGAACTGAGCAGTGCGAAGAAATTCCTGCGTCTGAAAGAGACCGTCCGTGTTGAAGATGGTGATAAGTGGGCTGAACTCTCTCCGTTTAACGGTTTCAGCTTAGATTTCACTATCGATTTCAACCATCCGGCGATCGATTCCAGCACTCAGCGCTACGCGATGAACTTCTCTGCGGAAAACTTTGTCCGGGATATCAGCCGTGCACGTACCTTCGGGTTCATGCGGGATATTGAATATCTCCAGTCCAAAGGCTTATGTTTAGGCGGAAGTTTTGACTGTGCCATCGTGGTGGATGATTACCGCGTACTGAATGAAGATGGCCTGCGTTTTGAAGACGAATTTGTCCGTCACAAAATGTTGGATGCTATCGGTGACCTGTTTATGTGCGGCCACAATATCATTGGTGCCTTTACCGCATTCAAATCCGGTCACGCACTGAATAACAAGTTACTTCAGGCTGTTCTGGCTAAAGAGAGCGCCTGGGAACTCGTGACATTCGAGAACGAAGCACAGATGCCGGTTGCATTCCGTGCACCGTCAACCGTACTGGCGTAATCAGGTCATGGCGCCACAGCTCGTTGCTCTGACCCTGACACTCCTGTCACTGACGTTATTTACCAAATAACCGTCTGCTTAATCTGCTGCACTGGTACTCTCTCCGGCCAGTGCAGCCAATTTCTCCAGCTTCTTCCTCAGTTTTTCCGGACTTCTCTGCGCCAGCGCTTTCAGTGAATTGGCACTCTCCGCACTTAATCTCCGTCCCGGCTCCGCTGTTTTTTGCCCTCTGCTATCTGAATTGCTGCTTTTATCACCACCCGGTAACCCTGTTGCTGATGATTTCATCAATGACGGATTGATTTTGATGTCGATGGCCGATAATGATGGTAAAATCTCCCGGCGCAGTGCAGAACGCAGTGCGGGAAGTTCGTAACGCAGCCGGGTCATCTGTGCCGCATTAGAGACTTCCAGAATTAACAGTTGTTTGCGATAATTAGCCACGCGGCAGTGTGGTTTAAGCATCGCAGGCAGCAGCGCCAGAACGGCGCGGTTGAGTTTAAGTAACACGACAGCACGCTGCTGAATACTTTTAAGGGTATTATTATCCTTAGTCCCGCTTTCCAGCAGGCTTTCAAGGGAAACTGGCTGACTGTCGCGCATCACATATACTCCGGATCTCGTGAGGGAAACACTATTTTAAATCTTTGGCGGCAATTTGGCAGGCGTTATTTCTGGTGCCATCTCTTTATCGGGATTGTGGCGACCGGTTTTGGCCTGCCTGCGGTACTGAACAGTGGTGATGTTACCACAGCCGGTACCGGGACAACACAAAACCGCCAGAGTCAGGCATTATCCGCCTTTGACAGCCTGTTCCTGCAAAGCAGCCAGCCGGCGAGAACCTCACAGAACGTTAATTACTGGCAGCAGCATGCTGTCCGTAATGTTATCCGCCAGATTTCCTTTGCATTTTCCTGTCCGGAAGATGCCTCAAAAGATAATACCCCGGCAGAAGACCGGCATGATGCCTCCGCACAAAATATGCTGGCGGCACTGTATGCCATTCTGACCGACTCCCCGGCTCTGCCTGTTTATCATCCGGCAGTTCTGCCGCAGCGTATTGCTGTAGTTAACCCGTCTCCGTCTTTTTCGGTTCAGTGGATTGCCCGCACCGGCGGCATCCGTGCCGGTCCCGTACAATCAGCGTAGTTCCTCAAAAAAATTATTAACACATTGATTATTAACAAGGCCTGATTGTGCCTGAACAGAGACGTTTATTATGCTGGTAAAATTACTGACCAAAATCTTCGGCAGCCGGAATGACCGTACTTTACGCCGCCTGCGCAAATCCGTGGAAGCTATCAACCGGATGGAACCTGAGTTCGAAAAACTCAGTGATGATGAATTAAAAGCCAAAACACAGGAATTCCGTGATCGCCTGGCCAAAGGTGAATCCGAGCAGGATATCTTACCGGAAGCGTTCGCCACGGTACGTGAAGCCAGTAAACGTGTATTTGGTATGCGTCACTTTGATGTCCAGCTGATCGGCGGCATGGTGCTGAACGAACGCTGCATCGCTGAGATGCGTACAGGTGAAGGTAAAACGCTGACCGCAACACTGCCTGCTTACCTCAACGCCTTGTCCGGCAAAGGGGTTCACGTGGTGACAGTGAACGACTACCTCGCCCAGCGTGACGCCGAAAACAACCGTCCGCTGTTTGAATTCCTCGGTATGACCGTCGGTATCAACCTGCCGGGCATGCCTGCACCGGCCAAACGCGAAGCGTACGCTGCGGATATCACTTACGGTACCAACAACGAATACGGTTTTGACTATCTGCGTGACAACATGGCGTTCAGCCCGGAAGAGCGTGTACAGCGCAAACTGCACTACGCGCTGGTGGATGAGGTTGACTCCATCTTAATCGATGAAGCCCGTACCCCGCTGATTATCTCCGGTCCGGCAGAAGACAGCTCTGAGCTGTACATGAAAGTGGATAAACTGATCCCGCGTCTGGTCCGCCAGGAAAAAGAAGATTCCGACACTTTCAAAGGTGAAGGTCACTTCTCTGTGGACGAGAAAACCCGCCAGGTCACACTGACCGAGCGTGGTCTGGTGCTGGTGGAAGAGCTGCTGTCTGAAGCGGGTCTGATGAATGAAGGTGAATCACTGTACTCACCATCCAATATCATGCTGATGCACCACGTTATGGCGGGTCTGCGTGCGCACTCCCTGTTTGTCCGTGATGTCGACTATATCGTCAGCGAAGGTGAGGTTATCATCGTCGATGAGCACACCGGCCGTACCATGCAGGGCCGCCGCTGGTCTGATGGTCTGCATCAGGCAGTGGAAGCCAAAGAAGGTGTGGAAATCCAGAATGAAAACCAGACACTGGCTTCCATCACTTTCCAGAACTACTTCCGTTTATACACCAAACTGGCCGGGATGACCGGTACAGCGGACACGGAAGCCTTTGAATTCAGTTCAATTTATAAACTCGATACCATTGTTATCCCGACTAACCGTCCGATGATCCGTAAAGATTTGCCGGATCTGGTTTATATGACAGAAGCTGATAAATTCAATGCCATCATTGAAGATATCCGTGAGCGTACCGCAGCCGGACAACCGGTACTGGTGGGTACTATCTCTATCGAGAAATCAGAGCTTATCTCCAACGCACTGAAAAAAGCCAAAATTGAACACAGCGTACTGAACGCCAAATTCCACGCCATGGAAGCGGATATCGTTGAACAGGCGGGTCGTTCCGGTCACGTGACTATCGCCACCAACATGGCGGGTCGTGGTACGGATATCGTGCTGGGCGGCAGCTTACAGGCGGATCTGGCGGCGCTGGACGAGCCGACAGAAGAGAATATCGCTGCGGCAAAAGCTGCATGGCAGGAGCGCCACGATGCCGTTCTGGCAGCAGGCGGCCTGCATATTATCGGTACTGAGCGCCATGAATCCCGCCGTATCGATAACCAGTTACGCGGTCGTTCAGGCCGTCAGGGTGATGCCGGTTCTTCCCGCTTCTACCTGTCTATGGAAGATGCGCTGATGCGTATTTTCGCCTCTGACCGTGTTACCGGCATGATGCGCAAACTGGGTATGAAAGAAGGTGAGGCGATTGAGCATCCGTGGGTAACCAAAGCGATTGCCAACGCACAGCGTAAAGTGGAAAGCCGCAACTTTGATATCCGTAAACAGCTGCTGGAATACGATGATGTGGCTAACGACCAGCGCCGCGCTATCTATACCCAGCGTAATGACCTGCTGGATAACGGGGATATCAGCGAAACTATCGACAGCATCCGTGGTGATGTATTCACAACCGTTATCGATGCACATATTCCGCCGCAATCTCTGGAAGAAATGTGGGATATCCCGGGGCTGGAAAAACGTCTGGAACAGGATTTCGACTTACATCTGCCAATCAAAGAGTGGCTGGATAAAGAGCCTGAACTGCACGAAGAAACCCTGCGTGAGCGCATTCTTGATAAAGCAGTAGAAGTTTACAAAGCCAAAGAAGAGATTGTCGGTGCTGAAATGATGCGTCACTTCGAGAAAGGCGTGATGCTGCAAACCCTGGATACCCTGTGGAAAGAGCACCTGGCAGCAATGGATTATCTGCGTCAGGGGATCCATCTGCGCGGTTATGCACAGAAAGATCCGAAGCAGGAATACAAGCGTGAATCTTTCTCCATGTTTGCTAACATGCTGGAAGGTCTGAAATATGAAGTGGTCAGCACCATTTCCAAAGTTCAGGTCCGCATGCCGGAAGAAGTGGAAGCACTGGAGCAGCGTCGTCGTGAGGAAGCTGAACGTCTGGCACAGCGCCAGCAGCTCAGCCATGAAAATGACAATGCCGCGCTGATGACTAAAACTGAAGCGGAAATGGCATCCGGTGTCCGCAAAGTCGGCCGTAACGATCCGTGCCCTTGCGGTTCCGGTAAGAAATACAAGCAGTGCCACGGTGCACTGAAATAATCAGTCCTGACAGACGATTAGCATAAAAAGGCGGGGGAACCCGCCTTTCTTCTGTAAATAAAACGGACAGAACATGATGGAAAAAAAACACTTACATATTGCTGCCGGCGTTATCCGTAATGCAGAAGGTGAGATATTTATTGCTCAGCGTCCGCTGAAATCTCATATGGGCGGTTACTGGGAGTTTCCCGGCGGTAAGCTGGAATCCGGAGAGTCACCGGAGCAGGCGCTGGTACGGGAGCTGGAAGAAGAGCTGGGTATTGTTGCGGTTCCCGGTAAACTACTGCAGACGGCAGAACATGAATTTCCGGATCGCCTGATCACCATTTATTTCTTCCTGGTGGAAGAGTGGCAGAATGCGCCATATGGTCGCGAAGGTCAGCCATCCCGCTGGGTAAAACAAACAGCACTGATTGCTGAGGAGTTCCCGCCGGTTAACCGGGGAATTGTGGCATTGCTGACAGAATAAGATTCAGAGGTACGGCGGCGGCTGTTTTAATTCAGCCGCTGCCGGATTAATCAGTACGGTGAACTGTCTTCCGGTTCACTCCAGGCTTCACTGTCAGAAAGGTCACTCTGGCTGGCAATCCGTTTTTCTTCCGCAGCCCACTCCCCGAGATCAATCAACTGACAACGTTTACTGCAAAACGGGCGGTACGGACTTTCCGGTCCCCAGACAACTTCTTTTTTGCAATTCGGGCAGTTAACGATAATAGCTTCTGACATAACATCCTCCCTGTCAGCAACAGGCAATTTCAAACGGTAAAGTAGCCGGTATTATACCGTGTTCGCTGTCAGTATGCAGGAAGCGTATGGCAAAACGTGTTTTATGGCCGGAGACCTGCGGGTAAATCTGGAAATCAACCGGCAGACGCAGGCGCAGTAAATCCGCCCCTTCCGCGTTATCCTGATAAAAACCGTTGTGGCTTTCAGCCGCAACAAATGGTGCGGACTGACGCAGCAGGGTCAGCAGGCTGCCGAGTGCATTTTGCAGCGGCTGCAAGCCTTCAATCCAGGCGGCCTGTGTGGTATCACGGACACTCTGCGGCAGATTCAGCCACAGATGAAGGTAGGGCAGATCAAACCCGCAGCATCCGCCCGGGATACTCAGCCGCTGACGGACAATACCGATTATTTTATCTTCTTTCAGGTGCTGGGCGATGCGGGGCGCTTTGCTCAGTTCAGCGGCCTTTTGTTTCAGTTCGTCAGAAAACCCCCGGATCAGTGCCTGGTCAGCATTGGGGGCTTCTGCCCACATGGCCAGTTTTTTTTGCTGCTTTTCCAGCTCTTTTAAAATTTCCGAACGGACTTCACCGCGATCAATCACTTCAATAAATTCCGCGACGGCCCGGAAGAATGCCAGGCTGGACGGCAGAGAGTCCAGCGGGGAGAGTGTACTCATTTGCTGAAGTGATGTTTCAATGCGCAGCCATGAACGGGTTCGTTCGTTTAAAGGGTGTTCAAAAATAACAGACTGACGGATTTCGCTCATGGGTGTTCCTGTTTTGGCTGACGGGCCAATGCTGTATAAAGTTCGTGCAGTGCAAGGACGCGGGGCATCAGCGGCTCATCGTTATCATGATTTGTCAGGATATCATCGGCAACGGCCAGACGTTGTTCACGGGATGCCTGCGCCCGCAGAATATTTTCGGCATGCTCAGCGGAAACGCCGTCACGGCGCATTGTCCGGGCGACTTGTTCGTGCGGATGAACATCCACAACCAGCACGCGATCCGCAAGGGAAGCAAGGTTATTTTCAACCAGAAGAGGAACCACCCAAAGGGCATAAGGGGCAGTGATATTGTTCAGCTGGCGCCGGGTTTCCTGATGGATAAGCGGATGCAGTAACTGATTGAGCCAGGTTTTTTCCGCGGGGTCTGCAAAGATCTCCCGGCGCAGTGCTGCTCTGTCCAGTGTGCCGTCTGCAGCCAGAATCCGGGTACCGAAGTGATCGGCAATAGCCTGCAATGCGGGCGTTCCCGGTTCAACCACCTGACGGGCAATAATATCCGCATCTGTCACAGGGACCCCGAGACGGGCAAACATATCCGCAACGGTACTTTTTCCGCTGCCGATACCTCCGGTTAACGCAACAATATAAGCCATTGTATTTCTGTCCTGATCGAAACAACGGGTAAATTGTACCTGATGAAATTAATTTCGCCTATGGCAAATAAGCGATGAATACAGAGATATTTCACAGGTTTGAATTTTTTTAATCTGTTTCTTTAAATTATAAATAGTTTTATCAGACTAAAACTTCACCGAGCCGGAATAAAGGTAAATACATTGCAATTAATAAAACAGCAACAAGAATTGCCAGCAGGATAAACAGTACCGGCTGGAGTATTTTAAAAAATGTCTGAATTTGGTTTAAGGCGAGAGATTTAAACCAGTCTGCGGTATAGAGAAAAAAGTGTCCGAATTTCCCGGTGGCTTCACCGGTGGCAATCAGCTCATGACACAGAGATGGGAATAACCCGGATTGTTTAATTGATTCACTGAATGTTTTCCCGTGAAGCAAGTCCTCCCGTATCACAGTTAATGCCTCTTTATATAACGGATGTGTTGTTGTCATAATAAGTGTATTAATACCCGAAATAAGTGTAATGCCTGATTGTTGTGTTATTGCCAGTATCCGGAAAATATGAGAGACACAGCTGAAGATAATAATGTTTCCGATAAACGGAATACGCAGAATACAGGTTGATTCTGTTTTTTTTATATCCGGATGTCTTCGCCGAAATACATGATAAATAAATATAATTGCAGTCATTATACCCATTGCCGGGATTGTGTAACCGGTAATAACACCAGAAACCCGGATCAACCATTGTGTCAGAGCCGGAAGCTCCGCACCGAATGAGGTATATATTTTTGCAAATTCAGGGATAACAAACAGAAACATTAATGTGATCATCAAAGAGCAGACAACTAACAATGCAACGGGATAGCGGATTGATTTAATTAATGCAGCCCGGTGATCCCAGTTACTCTGAATATGCTGTGCAATCGTGTGAAGACACTCAGGTAATTTGCCGGTTTCCTCCCCGACTGTGGCCATCTGACAATAAAAGGAATCAAATAAACCGGGGTACTGCATTATTCCCTGAGTAAATGTTTTTCCCTGCTGAAGTTGTCTGATAAGAGCACGGACTACTTCTTTCCAGAGCGGGTGACTGCATTCACCTGCCAGTAGTGTGAGCGCTTTCAGTAACGGTAACCCCGACGTCAGTAATGTTGCCAGCTGCCGGGTAAAGTGCAGCAGATACTGTTTTTCTTTTTGTGAGCAGACCAGCCGTTTGCGGCAAAACAGTGATACAGGTGTGATGCTCTGCGAAATCAGCTGACTGACAGCATTATTCTCTGAAGGTGAGATAAGCGTTCCGGTCACCACCTTGTCAGCGGGTGTCAGACCGGACCAGTCATACAGCCGGTAAATTTGCATGGCATCACTCCTGTTGGTCAGCGGATGTTAAATATCCTGCATATGGTAAATCTCATTGAGTGTGGTTACCCCTGATTCCGCCAGCGCGATACCGGCATCAAACAGTGAACCGGGTAATTCACCGGCAGAAGAAGACATTGTGTGTTGCGGAGTGAGAAATGCAAAGCAGGCGGTACGCCCGTAATAGCCTGAAAAGCAGTGATCACAACCGTTTGCCTGCCACGGGGTGAGTTGATGTGTTTTTCCGCTGCTCAGTATCACGGTTTCTGTTTTCTGTTTCTGCGTTTTACAGCGCGGACACAACAGGCGGACCAGACGCTGTGCAATGATCAGTTTGATGCAGGTTTTCATGAAATATTCATCAATACCCAGTTGCCTCAGTCGTGAATATGTATCCTCCGCAGAGTTTGTATGCAGAGTGGACAGCACCAGGTGACCGGTATGAGCTGCTTTGATTGCCATCTCGGCGGTGGGTTTATCCCGGATTTCCCCCACCATAATGACATCCGGATCCTGGCGCAGCAGGGCCCGCAGGATGGCGGCGAAGCCCAGCTCAATTTTGGGGTTTATCTGCGTCTGGGTGATCCCCCGCAGCGGGATTTCCACCGGATCCTCAACACTGCAGATATTCCGGTTATTCTGATTCAGGTACTGCAGGCAGCCGTAGAGTGTGGCAGTTTTTCCGCTGCCGGTGGGACCGGTGAGCAAAATAATACCGGTGGCACTGCCCAGACCTGTATGCAGCGTTTCCAGTTGCCGGGCCGTCAGCCCGGATTTTTCCAGCGCCAGATTCTGCGTGGTGCTCAGCAGGCGCAGTACGACTTTTTCACCATAAATTGTCGGCAGTGTGGCAACACGGACAGCATAGCGGGTGTTATTTTCCAGCCACTCAAACTGCCCGTCCTGAGGTAACCGTTTTTCGGCAATATCGAGGCCGGAAATGATTTTGATGCGGATAATTATCTCACTACTGATTTCTGGTGGCGGTGAATTCAGCGTATGCAGTTGCCCGTCGATTCTGGCACGGATCCGGTAACCCTGTTGTGCTGGCTCAATGTGAATATCGGAGGCCCGCTTGGCAATGGCTCCCGCAATCATCTGGTTAACAAACCGGACAGCGGCGGATTGCTGTTCTGCCGGCCAGGTATCTGTCTCCGGCGCCCGGCGGGGATCCTGCGCCGGAGGCGGGGCAGGCGGCGGCAGTGGTGAACCGGTACCTGTACAGTTATTGCCGGTATCCGCCGAGACCTGCGTGTTTGTCTCCGGTGTTACACCGGGGAAAAGGACCGGCTCCGGCAGCGGGGTATTGCGGCGGCAGTAGGCCAGTTTTTCACTGTGCCACAATTCAATGTCCACCCGCTTACCGGCCAGAAACCGGATAGCAGACACAATATCTCTGCGCGGCTGCTGTGCGGCAGCAACTCTGACGGCATCGGGGTTATAGTCAATCAGCATCAGTTCATTGCGCTCACAAAGTGCATGAACTTCAGCCAGTAAGAGTTGTTCTTCCCCGCCGGTACGGGTGACAGGGGCGGGTGCAGCTGTTTGCATAATGAATTCCTTTTCATGTCAGTAGTTACTTGATGACGTCAAGACAGATTTTTTTCAGTGCGTCTTCTTCGCTGTTACAGTCGGTTGTCCAGACCGTGATACCGTTAAGCGGATTTCTTACCGGGGTAGTGCTGACCGTCAGCGCAGCCAGTGAACTGTTTCCCTGTACCGTCACAACACCGTTTTCCGCTTTGACGGATTTGATGTAGCGCCCCGGAGTATCAGCCGGAATGGTGCCCGACCCGCTGTTGCATCCTGCAAAAGAGGGATTATCAAAACTGCACAGTTCCACGCTGGTTTTAAACGCGGTAACCGTGCGCAGCACGTCAATCAGTGCTGCCTTCCGGATATAGTTCTGATAGCCGGCCGCGATGGCACTGAGAACGGCCACAATGGCAACCACCACCATCACCTCGATTAATGTGAATCCGCGCTGGTTCATACAGATGCTCCTTTTTGTGTCTGTGAAAGAGGTACTTATTTAGCGTGATGCACTTTATTCAATGACGGATCGGCAAAAAAGAGAGGTCTCCGGATTTCTCGGTACAGATGGAAAACTGCGGTGTAACATTTGAGAAATGCAGATTTTTTTTCGGTCTGACACGCAAAAATCTGTCGTGAAAAATCAGTACTCCCCGGAAAGGGGGGAAGACACGTATACTGTGCGGCACAAAATGATATTTATTATGTGATTGAATAACGGTTTTTTGCTCAGGAGAACGAATGGATATTCAGGATGGCTGGCTGACCACAGCGCGCCGGGTGATTTCACCGCATCACGATACCCGGCCGGAACAGGTGACTCCCCGTTTACTGGTGATCCACAATATCAGTCTGCCGCCGGGACAGTTCGGTGGTCCGTATATTGACCAGCTTTTTCAGGGCACGCTGGACCCGGATGCGCATCCTTTTTTTGCGGAAATACAGGCACTGCGGGTTTCCGCACATTGCCTGATCCGCCGGACCGGGGAAATTGTGCAGTATGTGCCTTTTGATGCACGGGCCTGGCATGCGGGGGTTTCCTGTTATCAGGGCACAGAAAAGTGTAATGATTTTTCCGTCGATATTGAGCTGGAAGGCACGGATACCCGACCTTTTACGGATGAACAGTACCGCGCACTGACTGCGGTGACACAGGTGCTTCTGGCACACTATCCGCAAATAAAAGGGCATATCACCGGACACAGTGATATTGCGCCGGGGCGCAAAACGGATCCCGGTCCCTGTTTCGACTGGAACCGATACAGGAATTCACTGAATCCGGCAGACGTTCCGGCTGAATGATCAGTAAAATTTCGCAGATATGACTGACGTGAAATTTTCCTGTTTACCGGTTCCCTGCTAGAATTAGCATTCCGGTAACCTGTTACTGATTAAATGCGTCTGGTGAGTATCGTTACAGCGGAAACAATCTGGCCGGGCTCTGTGAAGCGGAAAATCATCAATAAGATGCGGTGAAAATGCACAAAAAGTGATTATTTATCCGTCGATCTAGTCACTGTAACGGTTCAGTTTGCGTATTTATCTGAATTTTAAACGTTAAATTCTGTAACATTCACGATGCAGCATTTAAACGTATCAGTTATCAATTTATGCTAAAATTTAAAAAAAATTGTTAAAACTTGCTGGTTTTTATGATTTAGCTCAAGGTCTTTATAGACAGTTGGTGAATACTTTGTTACTTTAAGACCCTGTAAAAGAAATTGGTATTACCAATTGACTACAAAACCCATGAAGCAATATTTATCCATGTTGATGGTTCTGATGCAAATATGGCTTACAGCAAAATCCGCCAACCAAAATTAGCCGACGTGATCGAGCAGCGGCTGGAACACTTAATCCTCGACGGCACTCTGAGCCCGGGGGAGAAGCTGCCGCCTGAACGCGAGCTGGCCAAACAGTTCGACGTCTCACGTCCCTCACTGCGCGAAGCAATTCAAAAACTTGAAGCGAAAGGCTTTCTGCTGCGCAGACAAGGTGGCGGCACATTTGTACAGAGCAATCTCTGGCAAAGCTTCAGTGACCCGCTGGCCCAGCTGCTGGAAGGGCATCCCGAATCTCAGTTTGATCTGCTGGAAACCCGTCATGCCCTCGAGGGTATTGCTGCCTATTATGCCGCACTGCGGGGAACCGAAGCGGATTTTGTCCGTATCACCAACAGCCATCAGGCGATTGCCGATGCCCGCGACGCCGGGGATGTGGAAGCCGAATCTCAGGCTGTCCTGCAATATCAGCTGATTGTCACAGAAGCCGCACATAATGTGGTGCTGTTACATCTGCTGCGCTGTATGGTGCCGATGCTGGAAAAAAATATCCGGCAGAACTTTGAATTCTTATATACCCGGAAAGAGATGCTGGCGATGGTCAGCGAGCACCGGGAACAGGTATTCCGGGCCATTATGAGCCGGTCGCCGGAGGTTGCGCGGGAAGCATCCCACCGCCATCTGGCATTCCTGGAAGACGTATTGCTGGATATGAGCCGTGAACACACCCGCCGGGAACGTTCACTGCGCCGTCTCCAGCAGTATACAGAATAAATCAGTAATGGTTTTGGGGCTTACAGATCCCTGAATGCTGCGTCTGTAAGCTGACCTATGCATCAGCGGCAATATATAGCCGGGCCTATCTTCACGTCGCCCGTCACCGTTAAAGCGGGATACGTGAAGATAGGCTCCGAATATCATTAGAAACAGATAAACTATAAGGAATACACCATGTCAGACATTTTGAACAATGACGTGGATCCGATCGAAACCCGCGACTGGCTACAGGCGATCGAATCGGTCATCCGTGAAGAAGGTGTTGAGCGTGCACAGTTCCTGATTGATCAGGTTCTGAATACTGCCCGTCAGGGTGGTGTGAGTGTTGCAGCAGGTGCTGCGGCCCGTAACTACATCAACACCATTCCTGTTGAGGATGAACCTGCCTACCCGGGCAACCTGGAGCTGGAACGTCGTATCCGTTCTGCTATCCGCTGGAACGCTGTCATGATGGTCCTGCGCGCATCCAAGAAAGATCTGGATCTGGGCGGTCACATGGCATCTTACCAGTCTGCGGCTACCATGTATGAAGTGTGCTTCAACCACTTCTTCCGTGCGCAGAACGAAAAAGACGGCGGTGATGTTATTTATTTCCAGGGCCACTTAAGCCCGGGCTACTACGCACGCGCATTCATGGAAGGTCGTCTGACCGAAGAGCAGCTGAACAATTTCCGTCAGGAAATCGGCGGCAAAGGTCTGCCTTCTTATCCGCACCCTAAACTGATGCCTAACTTCTGGCAGTTCCCGACCGTTTCTATGGGTCTGGGGCCGCTGGCAGCTATCTATCAGGCTAAGTTCCTGAAATATCTGGAACACCGTGGTCTGAAAGACACTTCTGAGCAAACCGTTTATGCCTTCCTGGGTGATGGCGAGATGGATGAGCCGGAATCTAAAGGTGCAATCAATATCGCTGTCCGCGAAAGCCTGGACAACCTGATCTTCGTTATCAACTGTAACCTGCAGCGTCTTGACGGCCCTGTAAACGGTAACGGTAAAATCGTTAACGAAATGGAAGGTATGTTCGCAGGTGCCGGCTGGCAGGTAATCAAAGTCATGTGGGGCGGCCGCTGGGATGAACTGCTGAAGAAAGATACCAGCGGTAAACTGATCCAGCTGATGAACGAAACCGTTGATGGCGACTATCAGACATTCAAATCCAAAGACGGTGCTTACGTCCGTGAACACTTCTTCAACCGCTATCCGGAAACTGCTGCATTAGTCAAAGACTGGACTGATGAGCAGATCTTCGCACTGAACCGCGGTGGTCACGATCCGAAGAAAATGTTCGCTGCACTGAAAAAAGCGCATGACACCAAAGGTAAACCAACTCTGATCCTGGCCCAGACCGTTAAAGGTTATGGTATGGGTGATACCGCTGAAGGTAAAAACATCGCTCACCAGGTTAAGAAAATGAACATGGAAGGCGTGCGCCATCTCCGTGATCGTTTCAATATCGATGTGGCTGATGATCAGCTGGAAAAACTGCCGTTCATCAAGTTTGACGAAAACTCTGAAGAGCAGAAATACATGATGGAACGCCGTGCGGCACTGCATGGTCCGGTTCCTTCACGCCGTTCTCATTTCGATGAGAAACTGGATATTCCTGCACTGAGCGATTTCAGCCAGTTACTGGAAGAGCAGAGCAAAGAAATCTCCACCACTATCGCGTTTGTGCGTGCACTGAACGTGATGCTGAAAAACAAATCCATCAAAGAACGCATCGTGCCAATCATTGCTGATGAAGCGCGTACATTCGGTATGGAAGGTCTGTTCCGTCAGATCGGTATCTACAACTCCAAAGGTCAGCTGTATACCCCGCAGGACCGTGAACAGGTTGCTTACTACCGTGAAGATGTGAAAGGTCAGATCCTGCAGGAAGGTATCAACGAACTGGGTGCAGGCGCATCCTGGCTGGCAGCTGCGACTTCTTACAGCACCAACAACCTGCCGATGATTCCGTTCTACATCTACTACTCAATGTTCGGTTTCCAGCGTATCGGTGACCTGATGTGGATGGCAGGCGATCAGCAGGCACGCGGCTTCCTGATCGGCGGTACTTCCGGCCGTACCACCCTGAACGGTGAAGGTCTGCAGCACGAAGACGGCCACAGCCACATTCAGTCTCTGACTATCCCTAACTGCCTGTCTTATGACCCGTCATTCGCGTACGAAGTTGCGGTCATCATGCAGGATGGTCTGGAGCGTATGTATGGTGAAGCGCAGGAAAACATTTACTACTACATCACCACGCTGAACGAAAACTACCACATGCCTGCAATGCCGGAAGGTGTTGAGGAAGGTATCCGTAAAGGTATCTACAAGCTCGAAACCCTGACCGGTGATAAAGGCAAGGTACAGTTACTGGGTTCAGGTGCGATTCTGCGTCACGTGCGTGAAGCAGGTCAGATTCTGTCTTCTGAGTACGGTATCAGCTCTGATATCTACAGCGTAACCTCGTTCACCGAACTGGCCCGTGAAGGTCAGGATTGTGACCGCTGGAACATGCTGCATCCGTCAGAAACCCCGCGCGTGCCTTACATCACTCAGGTGATGAACGATGCACCTGCTGTGGCGTCCACTGACTGGATGAAACTGTTCGCAGAACAGGTTCGCGGTTATGTTCCTGCTGACCAGTACCGTGTACTGGGTACTGACGGTTACGGCCGTTCAGACAGCCGTGATAACCTGCGTCATCATTTCGAAATCGATGCCGGTTACGTTGTTGTTGCTGCTCTGGGTGAGCTGGCTAAACGTGGTGAAGTTGACGTGAAAGTGGTTGAAGAAGCCATTAAGAAATTCAGCATCAACCCTGAAAAAGTTAACCCGCGTGTGGCATAAGAGGTAAAAATTAATGTCTATTGAAATCCATGTGCCCGATATCGGTTCAGATGAAGTTGATGTAACAGAAATTCTGGTCAGTGTCGGCGATAAAGTAGAAGCAGAACAATCACTCATCACCGTTGAAGGTGACAAGGCGTCGATGGAAGTTCCGTCTCCGCAGGCAGGGGTTGTTAAAGAAATTAAAGTGGCTGTGGGCGACAAAGTCAGCACCGGCTCTTTCATCATGGTATTTGAAGCAGAGGCCGCAGCAGCGGCTCCTGCTCCGGCAGCTCAGGCTGCCGCACCGGCTGCTCCGGCGGCGGCTGCCGCATCCGCACTGAAAGAAGTTCATGTGCCGGATATCGGCGGTGACGAAGTTGACGTGACTGAAATCATGGTCAGCGTCGGCGATACCGTGACTGAAGAACAGTCTCTGATCACCGTTGAAGGCGACAAAGCGTCAATGGAAGTTCCGTCTCCGATGGCGGGCGTGGTTAAAGAGATCAAAGTTGCTGTCGGCGATAAAGTCAGCACCGGTTCCCTGATCATGGTCTTTGAAGTTGCGGGCGCAGCACCGGCGGCACAGCCTGCCGCAGCCGCTCCGGCTCCTGCAGCAGCGGCACCTGCCGTGGCAGCAGACAAAGAAATCCATGTACCGGATATCGGCGGTGATGAAGTTGACGTGACTGAAATCATGGTCAGCGTCGGCGATACCGTGACTGAAGAACAGTCTCTGATCACCGTTGAAGGCGACAAAGCCTCAATGGAAGTCCCGTCTCCGATGGCCGGTAAAGTTAAAGAAATCAAAGTAGCCGTTGGCGATAAAGTCAAAACCGGCTCTCTGATCATGGTATTCGAAGTAGCGGGTGCAGCACCTGCTCCGGCAGCACAGCCAGCCGCCGCCGCACCTGCGGCCGCAGCACCGGCGTCTGCACCGGCAGCGAAAGCCGCTCCGGCAGCAGCTCCGGCTGCGGGTAATGACTTCGTTGAGAACGATGCTTACGTTCACGCAAGCCCGGTTATCCGCCGTCTGGCCCGTGAATTCGGTGTGAACCTGGCGAAAGTCAAAGGCACAGGCCGTAAAGGCCGTATCCTGCGCGAAGACGTTCAGGCTTATGTGAAAGATGCGGTGAAACGCGCTGAAGCAGCTCCGGCTGCAGCAGGCGGCGGTTTACCTGGCATGCTGCCATGGCCGAAAGTGGACTTCAGCAAGTTCGGTGAAGTGGAAGAAGTTGAACTGAGCCGTATTCAGAAACTGTCCGGTGCTAACCTGAGCCGTAACTGGGTGATGATCCCGCACGTTACGCTGATGGACGAAGCGGATATCACTGATGTTGAAGAATTCCGCAAACAGCAGAACAAAGAAGCTGAGAAGAAACAGCTGGGCGTGAAAATCACTCCGCTGGTCTTCGTGATGAAAGCTGCTGCCAAAGCGCTGGTCGAAATGCCGCGTTTCAACAGTTCTATCACCGAAGATGCACAGCGTCTGATTCTGAAAAAATATGTCAATATCGGTATCGCGGTAGACACCCCGAACGGCCTGGTTGTTCCTGTCATTAAAGACGTGAACAAAAAAGGTATTCTGGAACTGTCTTACGAACTGGCTGAAATCTCCAAAAAAGCCCGTAACGGTAAGCTGACTTCTTCTGATATGCAGGGCGGATGTTTCACCATCTCCAGCCTGGGCGGTATCGGGACAACCGGTTTCGCTCCGATTGTTAACGCACCGGAAGTGGCTATCATGGGTCTGTCACGTTCATCCATGAAACCGGTATGGGACGGCAAACAGTTTGTTCCGCGTCTCATTCTGCCAATGTCACTCTCCTTCGACCACCGTGTGATCGATGGTGCTGACGGCGCCCGCTTCATCACGCTGATTAATCAGTACATGAGCGATTTACGCCGCCTGGCGATGTAAGCAATTACACTGAGACCGGTGCAGAGCCGGTCTCAGTGGCGCAGGCTGAAACGTGCTCATCCCGGATAACGGGAGTCAGGTCACAGAACTGCGCCTTTCCAGGTTGTTAACAATTTTGTAAACTGCTCTCAGTGTGTACGTCCCGGTGGAATATATGTCGTCTGACCCGCCGGACAAACAATTAAGAGGTCACGATGAGTACTGAAATTAAAGCCCAGGTCGTTGTACTTGGTGCGGGCCCTGCAGGGTATTCAGCGGCTTTCCGCTGTGCTGACTTAGGTCTGGAAACTGTCCTGATTGAACGTTATTCAACCTTAGGCGGTGTCTGCCTGAACGTAGGTTGTATCCCGTCTAAAGCATTACTGCATGTTGCTAAAGTGATCGAAGAAGCGAAAGCGCTGGCTTCTCACGGCATCGTGTTCGGCGAACCGCAGACCGATATTGATAAAGTCCGTCTGTGGAAAGAGAAAGTTATTTCTCAGTTAACCGGCGGTCTGGCCGGTATGGCGAAAGGCCGTAAAGTGACTGTTGTGAATGGTCTCGGCCAGTTCACCGGCGCAAATACTATCGAAGTCAACGGTGAGAAGGGTAAAACCACCATCACGTTTGACAACGCGATTATTGCTGCGGGCTCACGCCCGATCCAGCTGCCGTTTATCCCGCACGAAGATCCGCGTGTCTGGGATTCAACTGATGCACTGCAGCTGAAAACCGTCCCGGGCCGTCTGCTGGTCATGGGTGGTGGTATCATCGGTCTGGAAATGGGTACCGTATACCACGCGCTGGGTTCACAGATTGATGTTGTTGAAATGTTTGACCAGGTCATTCCTGCGGCAGACAAAGATATCGTTAAACTGTTCACCAAACGTATCAGCTCCAAGTTTAACCTGATGCTGGAAACCAAAGTGACTGCCGTTGAAGCCAAAGAAGATGGTATCTATGTCACAATGGAAGGCAAGAAAGGCCCTGCAGAACCACAGCGTTACGACGCGGTTCTGGTGGCTATCGGCCGTACCCCTAACGGTAAACTGCTGGCGGCTGATAAAGCCGGTGTTGAAGTTGACGATCGCGGTTTCATTCACGTTGACAAACAAATGCGCACCAACGTGCCGCACATCTTTGCTATCGGCGATATCGTCGGTCAGCCGATGCTGGCGCACAAAGGTGTTCACGAAGGTCACGTGGCAGCCGAAGTTATCTCCGGTCTGAAACACTACTTCGATCCGAAAGTGATCCCATCTATTGCCTATACCGAACCGGAAGTGGCATGGGTTGGTCTGACCGAGAAAGAAGCGAAAGAGAAGGGCATCAGCTACGAAACAGCAACCTTCCCGTGGGCAGCTTCCGGCCGTGCAATCGCGTCTGACTGCGCTGAAGGTATGACCAAACTGATTTTCGACAAAGAATCTCACCGTGTTATCGGTGGTGCGATTGTCGGTACTAACGGCGGCGAGCTGTTAGGTGAAATCGGCCTGGCTATCGAAATGGGTTGTGATGCGGAAGATCTGGCACTGACCATCCACGCTCACCCGACGCTGTACGAATCAATCGGTATGGCGGCTGAGATTTACGAAGGCAGCATCACTGACCTTCCGAATCCGAAAGCGAAAAAGAAAAAGTAATCAGCTGACCCGGTAACCACGTTGTTACCCGGCTGAAGATAAAAATCCGGTTGCCTCTGGCGCCGGATTTTTTTTATTCCCTGCTGTCAGCACCCGCCTGTGTATTCATAGACAAACCGGTATTATTCAGATATTAATAATTTCAGCGTGCTGACCGCCGTTCCCGGTGCAGCAGAACTACGCAAACGACCGTTTTTTGCATTTCCGGCGTAATCAATAATCGTGCAGATTCCTGTTTAAAACGGCATAACACTGGTGAAACGGGTAAGCAGCAAGTTTAATTCACTAATGTTATTCAGCTCACAAATTGTTTATGTTGCTTTAATGTGAATGAATTAACAATGTGTTTAAATTTTGATATGCTGAAACCCCGTTGCCGGGCACTCATAAAAAACACAAAGCAAGGAGTACGTCGTGCTGGAAAATTACCGCAGGCACGTTGCCGAACGTGCAGCACAAGGGATCGCCCCTAAGCCATTGGAAGCCGCTCAGGTTGCTGAGTTAGTCGAATTACTGAAATCTCCGCCGGCAGGCGAAGAAGCGTTTCTTGTTGATCTGATTACCAACCGTGTACCGCCGGGTGTTGATGAAGCCGCGTATGTGAAAGCCGGTTTTCTGGCCGCTCTGGCAAAAGGTGAAGCACATTCACCGCTGATCTCCGCTGAAAAAGCCGTTGAATTACTCGGAACCATGCAGGGTGGTTATAATATTCACGCCCTGATTGAATCCCTCGATAACGAAAAACTGGCCCCTGTGGCCGCCAAAGCGCTCTCTCATACCTTACTGATGTTCGATAATTTCTATGATGTGGAAGAAAAGGCGAAAGCCGGTAATCCGTATGCACAGAAAATTATTCAGTCCTGGGCTGATGCAGACTGGTTCCTGGAGCGTCCGCAGCTGGCGGAAAAACTGACCGTCACCGTCTTTAAAGTCTCCGGTGAAACCAATACCGATGATCTGTCACCGGCACCTGATGCCTGGTCGCGTCCGGATATCCCGCTGCATGCACTCGCGATGCTGAAAAACCCGCGTGACGGTATTGATCCGGATGAGCCGGGCAATATCGGTCCGGTTAATCAGATTGATCTGCTCAGCAAAAAAGGGTTCCCGCTGGCCTATGTCGGTGATGTGGTCGGTACCGGCTCTTCCCGTAAATCCGCGACCAACTCCGTGCTGTGGTTTATGGGGGATGATATCCCGTATGTGCCGAACAAACGCGGCGGCGGTATCGTGCTGGGCGGTAAAATTGCCCCGATTTTCTTCAACACGATGGAAGACGCGGGCGCGCTGCCGGTGGAAGTGGATGTCAGCAACCTGAATATGGGGGATGTGATCGACGTTTACCCGTATAAAGGTGAGATCCGCAATCATGACACCAATGAACTGCTGGCGACATTTGAACTGAAAACCGATGTGCTGCTGGATGAAGTCCGCGCCGGTGGCCGTATCCCGCTGATTATCGGCCGTGGCCTGACCGCCAAAGCCCGCGAGTCTCTCGGTCTGCCGCATACGGATATTTTCCGTCAGGCGAAACCGGTTGAGAAAAGCAGCCGCGGTTTCTCGCTGGCACAGAAGATGGTCGGTCGTGCCTGCGGCGTGGCAGGTGTTCGTCCGGGCGAGTACTGCGAGCCTAAGATGACCTCTGTCGGCTCTCAGGACACCACCGGGCCGATGACCCGTGATGAACTGAAAGACCTGGCGTGTCTTGGTTTCTCAGCGGATCTGGTGATGCAGTCTTTCTGCCACACAGCCGCGTATCCGAAGCCGGTGGATGTAAATACTCACCACACTCTGCCTGATTTCATTATGAACCGTGGCGGTGTGTCTCTGCGTCCGGGGGACGGTATCATCCACTCCTGGCTGAACCGTATGCTGCTGCCGGATACCGTCGGTACCGGTGGTGACTCTCACACCCGTTTCCCTATCGGGATTTCCTTCCCGGCCGGTTCCGGTCTGGTTGCCTTCGCAGCGGCGACCGGCGTGATGCCGCTGGATATGCCGGAATCTGTGCTGGTGCGCTTTAAAGGGAAAATGCAGCCGGGGATCACACTGCGTGACCTGGTGCATGCTATCCCGTATTACGCTATTCAGCAGGGCCTGCTGACGGTGGAGAAAAAAGGGAAGAAAAACATTTTCTCCGGCCGTATCCTGGAAATTGAAGGTCTGCCGACACTGAAAGTGGAACAGGCGTTTGAGCTGGCAGATGCCTCTGCCGAGCGTTCTGCGGCGGGTTGTACCATCAAACTGGATAAAGCGCCGATCACCGAATACCTCAATTCCAATATCGTCCTGCTGAAGTGGATGATTGCGGAAGGTTACGGCGACCGCCGTACTATTGAGCGCCGTATTCAGAGCATGGAAAAATGGCTGGCGGATCCGCAGTTGCTGGAAGGTGATGCGGATGCGGATTACGCAGCGGTGATCGAAATCGACCTCAATGACATCAAAGAGCCGATTCTCTGCGCGCCGAATGATCCGGATGATGCTCGTCTGCTGTCTGACGTGGCAGGCAGTAAAATTGATGAGGTCTTTATCGGCTCCTGCATGACCAACATCGGACACTTCCGCGCGGCGGGTAAACTGCTTGACAGTCATAAAGGCCAGCTGCCGACCCGCCTGTGGGTGGCACCGCCGACCAAGATGGATGCCGCTCAGCTGACAGAAGAGGGCTATTACAGCATCTTCGGTAAGAGCGGTGCCCGTGTTGAGATCCCGGGCTGTTCACTGTGCATGGGGAACCAGGCGCGTGTGGCGGATAACTCAACGGTCGTTTCCACCTCCACCCGTAACTTCCCGAACCGTCTGGGTACCGGTGCCGATGTGTACCTGGCCTCTGCGGAACTGGCGGCGGTGGCTTCCCTGCTGGGGCGTTTACCGACACCGGCGGAGTATCAGACCTTTATGGATAAAGTGGATGAGACGGCGGAAGATACCTACCGTTACCTCAACTTTGACCAGCTGAATGAGTATACCAAAGTCGCGGATGGCGTGATTTTCCAGACTCAGGTGTGATAGTCAGCATCTGAATCAGTCCGCAGTTTTATTACCGGCGGGAGACAGCAACCACTGTCTCCCGTTTTTTATACCTGTTATCCGGTTAATTACGGTATCAATGTACCTGGAAACGGGATAACCCGCTAAAATAAGAGCAGGTGTTGCATACGTGACAGCGGTAAAGCATTAACAAGAGGTATACAGCGATGGATTATGAATTTTCCCTCGGGATCGACGGGAACGTGATAGTTAAGCTGTCAATGGATCACGAAGCGATCGGTCACTGGCTGAATGAAGAAGTGAAAGGGGATCTCTCGGTGATTGATGAGATAACCGTGGCATTTGACAGTATTAAAGGGCGGGAACAGCAGTGGCAGCGTGTGGGGCATGAATACACTTTGCTGATGGATGATGAGGAAATCATGATTAACGCGAATCAGATTACCTTTGAAACAGATGAGCCGGACGAAGGCATGAGTTATTACGATAATGAAAGTATTGCATTCTGCGGCACAGCTGACTTTATGATTTTACTGGAAAACTATCGTAAATTTATTGTGACCGGCGGGCAGGGATGAGAATTTTTATTCTGAAATTTTCATTTGTTACGGTAATATAAACCAGAGGTTCTTTACCCGGGGCGATAATCGGTCGGTTATTGCAACAATGTTGTTTTTCTTTATTTCCGGTAACTTATGAGGTGGATGAATGAATGAACAAATCCTGACGGACGGTCTGAATCAGGCAACCGGATGGCTGGCAAATAATCAGGCATTGCTGCTGGATTATGCAGTGAATATTGTGGCTGCCGTACTGACCCTGATTATTGGTCTGTTTGTGGCAAAAATGGCTGCTAAAGCGGTTTCCCGCCTGCTGGCAATGCGCGGCGTGGATGTCACTGTCTCTGATTTTCTGTCCGCGATGGTTCGCTATGCGGTTATTGCCTTCACACTGATTGCGGTGCTGGGACGTCTCGGCGTACAAACCGCATCTGTGATCGCGGTGCTCGGTGCGGCAGGTCTGGCCGTTGGTCTGGCATTGCAGGGGTCACTCTCTAACCTCGCGGCTGGCGTGTTGCTGGTGGTTTTCCGTCCTATCCGTGCCGGAGAATATGTGGTTATCGGTGCGTCAGAAGGGACGGTTCAGAATGTGCAGATTTTTTCCACCACACTGCGCAGCGCGGATGACAAAATCATTGTGATCCCGAACGGTAAAGTGATTGCGGGTGATATTATTAACGTGACCCGTGAACCAGATCGCCGCCGTGACATTATTGTCGGTGTGGCCTACAACGCGGATATTGATCAGGTCAAAGAGATTCTGACAGAGATCGTCGCGGCTGACCCGCGTGTCCAGAAAGAGAAAGGCATCGTGGTGCGTCTCAATGAAATGGCGCCGTCTTCTCTGAATTTCGTTGTCCGCTACTGGACAAAAAACGGCGATTTCATGGATGTATACTGGGATCTGCTGGAAAACTTCAAGCGCGCACTCGATAAGCATAATATCGGCATTCCGTTCCCGCAGCTTGATGTGCATATGCATCAGAATAGTCAGCAAACACAGGCATAACAGGTGTATATTATCAGCGGTGCCCCTTTCGGGTGCCGCTTTTTTTTGCCGTACTGTGAGAGATTATGATGAGCGAGCATTTACTTCATTTTATTCCTGAGACACTGAGTTATATCCCGGATGCTGAGCAGCAACAGGCTGCGGAGCAGTATCTGAGTGAGTGGATGGCGGCTGACGATATTATGCATCAGGCGGATCCGGACGTTATGTTCTGGTCCGGCAGTGAAAATTTCCGTTATCCGCTTTGCCCTGTCTGCCGTAAGCCGGTTTCCGGTGTCTGGTGGGGCGCACAGATGAATGCGATTTTTGCGGTCACCGGACAGGCGCGAATTTCTGCGGCGCTGACACCGCGTAATACCCCCTGCTGCGGGGCGCCGGTCGTTATTCCGGAGATGGATTACGATGAAACCGGTGGTTTCGCGTGTTACGGGCTGACAGTCCGTTATAACAACAGTTTTATTGTCTGCATGGATAACGGGCGTGACGAAATTATCCATCGTGTGAGTGAATGTCTCGGTACACCGGTGCGTCTGGTCTGGGAGTGGATCTGACAGCATTTTTCCGTGTGTTATTAGCCGCAGTAATGGTCCATTAATGGTATTAATTTCACTAATACTGAAATCCCGGTAATATTCATTCCATCCGGCGTGGATTGAATAATTATCGGGATTTTTTGCATGTTATCGACTTATTTTCAGGGGTTATTACTTGGCGCAGCAATGATACTGCCGCTCGGGCCGCAAAACGTATTTGTATTACAGCAGGGGAGCCGTAAACAGTACCATCTGATGAGTGCATTTTTATGCACGCTGAGTGATGTTTTACTGATCACGGCCGGGGTCTTCGGCGGCAGTGCGCTGCTGAGCCAGTCAGTGTGGCTGATGGCATTGGTTACCTGGGGCGGCGTGGCGTTTTTGCTGTGGTACGGCTGGGGGGCACTGCGGGCAGTTTTTACCGCTGATACCGCGCTGACCATGCAGGAACAGGTGGTCCGCAGTCGCTGGCGGGTGATTATGACGCTGGTGGCTGTTACCTGGCTGAATCCGCATGTTTATCTGGACACCTTTGTGGTGCTGGGCAGCATCGGCGGGCAACTCGGTTCTGATATGCGGATCTGGTTCACCGCCGGGGCAGTCTGTGCATCAATATTGTGGTTCTTCGGCCTGGCGCTGCTGGCGGCATGGTTCTCTCCGGTGCTGCAAAAACCGGTTTCACAGCGGATTATCAATCTGTTTGTCGGTTCGGTGATGTGGTATATCGCGATACAATTAGCTTTAAAAGGATTGAATATTTCTTATTAATCCGAAATATTGTTTCGTCAGAGTGTGGTAGTGTTACTAATTCCGGCATAACATTCTGTTATGTGACCGGTTTAAAACAGAAGGAGGATATGTGAAACTGAAATCTCTTGCTCTTGCCGCTATGGTTGCCCTGGGTGGTTACGCGGCAGCTGCTCAGGCAGCGGAAACGCCGGCAGGCCCGCATATTTCAACCTCCGGCAGCGCCGTGATCCAGGCTGAGCCTGATATGGCGACACTGTCCATCAATGTGACAGTAAAGGAAAAAGATGCGTCAGCCGCCAAAGCACAGGCAGATAAACGTGTGGCGCAATATTTTGATTTCCTGAAAGCACAGGGAATTGAAAAGAAAGACATTAATGCGGCCAATATCAGTACCAGTCCGGATTATGTCTATGACAAAGAGAAAGAAGAGTCCGTTATCCGTGGTTATAACGCCTCACGCTCTGTGACAGTGAAAGTGCATGACCTGAACAAACTGAACACACTGCTCGACGGTGCGCTGAAAAGCGGGCTGAATGATATCAGTGCCGTTGAGTTCGGGGTGAATAATCCGGAGAAATACCGTGAAGAAGTACGCCAGAAAGCGATTTCTGATGCGATTTCACAAGCCAAATCGGTCGCAAAAGGCTTTGGTACTGAGCTGGGTGCGGTTTACAGCATCGGTTACAACGCACCACAGCCGGTTCCGGTAATGGCGCGTAATAAAATGATGCTGGCCGCCGGCGCACCGGCAGCAGTCTCTGCGGATGAAACCTATGAACAGCAGACTATCGATTTCCGCGACCAGGTGGATGTCGTGTTTGAACTGAAACGTTAAGCCGTTTCAGGCTGCTCCTGCCGTAAGGTCTGACGCCCGTGTTTCAGCAGGGCGTCAGTCACCCGGCGCATGGTGGCACTTTCCGGTGCAAACCGGTGCCAGTACAGCATCCGGCGCTGAAACAGCCCCGGTGTCAGATCCAGTAACTCTCCCCGCTCCAGTTCATCCGCAATCTGCAAATGCGGGATCATACAACAGGCTGAGCTCTGTTTTGCCAGCTGCACAAAGGCTTCTGAGGAATTGAGTACGTGGCTCGGCACACTGCCGGGGGCGAGGTCAAAATTGGTCTGCAAAAAGGCCATGTGCATGTCATCGAGATAATCAAACGCCACAGCCGGGGCTTTCAGCAGGGCACTGCGGCTGACACCGTCAGGAAAATAACGGGCGGCAAATTCCGGTGAGGCGACAAAGAGGTAATCCAGCGCGCCAAGTTGATCCGCCAGACATCCGGGCAGCGGACGCGGCTGAATACTGACCGCACCGACCACTTCCCCGCGCCGCAGGCGTTCATGAGTCCGCGATTCATCTTCCACCTGAATATTCAGACGGATAGACAGGTCAGCCAGAACATGACGCAGTGCCGGGAGCAGCCAGGTCGCGAGGCTGTCGGCGTTGACCGCCAGAGAGATCAGCGGCGGCTCAATATTCCCGGCATCATCCCCCAGCCATTCCGCTTCGAGTAATTCCACCTGATGCAGCAGGCCGAGCAGCTTCTGGCCTTCTTCAGTCGGACGCGGCGGCACGGTACGCACCAGCAGCGGCTGCCCGAACAGATTTTCCAGCTGTTTGATGCGCTGCGAAACGGCAGACTGGGTAATACAGAGTTTCTGTGCAGCCCGCTCAAAACCACGTTCACGGATAACAGCGTCCAGCGCCTGCAGGGCACGATAATCCGGTCGTCTCATGGCGGTTTTCTCCTCTTTTTTATAAGTCATTCACAATATGCCACAATTCGCATTCCGGGGGAGAAATAATTGCTATAATTATTGCGGGCTATGCCGGTGGCATAGGATGACGACGAAAAGGCAATAACATGACTCAGGATGAATTAAAAAAAGCGGTTGGCTGGGCAGCATTAGAATTCGTGAAGCCGGGCACCATTGTCGGTGTGGGCACCGGGTCCACCGCATCTCACTTTATTGATGCACTGGCAACCATGAAAGGCCAGATTGACGGCGCGGTATCCAGCTCTGTGGTCTCAACCGAAAAACTGAAAAGCTACGGCATTCCTGTGCTGGACTGCAATGATGTGGACAGCCTGGACGTGTATGTCGACGGCGCGGATGAAATTGACCACCATATGAATATGATCAAAGGCGGTGGCGCAGCACTGACCCGCGAGAAAATCGTGGCAGCTATCGCGAAGAAATTCATTTGTATCGTGGATGAAAGCAAGCGTGTTGATATTCTCGGTAAATTCCCGCTGCCGGTGGAAGTGATCCCGATGGCGCGTTCTTATGTGGCGCGCGAGCTGGTCAAACTCGGTGGTCAGCCGGAATACCGTCAGAATGTGGTAACAGATAACGGTAACGTAATTCTGGATGTCTACAACCTGGAAATCCTGAATCCGGTTGAGCTGGAAAATAAAATCAACGGTATCGCCGGTGTGGTGACCGTTGGTTTATTTGCTAACCGTGGTGCCGACGTGGTGCTGATGGGTACTCAGGATGGCGTAAAAACCATTAAATAAATCAGTACTATATCTGTCATATTCAGATGCTGAATAAGGAACCGGAAACGGTTCCTTTTTTTATTTTTTTAAAATCATAAATTTCGGTGATATATATCACAATTTTGTCTTTGATATGGCCAAAATATCAGCTCTCAGCGGCATTTTTTCATTTTCTCCTGTAAACCTGCCTTTTCCCTGTGACTTGTTCTGTGACTTGTACAGGAGCGTGTATTGCGGAGACGTTATTTTTTGTTATTTTGATGTGAGGACAGGACATTTCGGGAACTTAACAAAAGGCAGGGTCATGGTAAAAGTATCACTGGAAAAAGATAAAATTAAATTTCTGCTATTGGAAGGCGTACACCAGAGTGCGGTAGACAGTCTGAAAGCAGCGGGTTATTCAAATATTGAATATCATAAAGGCGCATTATCCACGGAAGAATTAAAAGAAGCGATCCGTGATGCACGCTTTATCGGTATCCGATCCCGTACCCAACTGACGGAAGAGATTTTTGCCTGTGCGGAAAAACTGGTCGCCGTCGGTTGTTTCTGTATCGGGACTAACCAGGTTGATCTCGATGCAGCGGCAAAACGCGGTATTCCGGTCTTTAACGCGCCATTCTCAAACACCCGTTCCGTGGCTGAGATGGTGCTGGGCCAGTTATTACTGCTGCTGCGCCGTATTCCGGAGGCGAATGCCAAAGCGCATCGCGGTATCTGGGATAAACAGGCGAAAGGCTGCTACGAGGCGCGCGGTAAAAAGCTGGGGATTATCGGTTACGGCCATATCGGGACACAGCTGGGTATCCTGGCGGAATCCATCGGTATGGATGTCTATTTTTACGATATCGAAAACAAACTGCCGCTCGGTAATGCCACTCAGGTGCGCCATCTGTCTGAGCTGCTGAATATGAGTGATGTGGTCAGCCTGCATGTGCCGGAAACGGAATCCACCAAAAATATGATTGGTAAACATGAGTTTGAGCTGATGAAACCTGGGGCAATTTTTATTAACGCCTCACGCGGCACAGTAGTGGATATCCCGGCTCTGAGTCAGGCACTGGCATCAAAACACCTGTCCGGCGCGGCAGTGGATGTGTTCCCGTCTGAACCGGCGGCCAACAATGACCCGGCAGATCCGTTTATTTCAGAGCTGATTGGGTTTGATAATGTCATTCTCACCCCGCATATCGGCGGCTCCACTCAGGAAGCACAGGAAAATATCGGGTTTGAGGTCGGCGGTAAGCTGGCGAAATATTCCGATAACGGCTCGACGCTCTCTGCGGTCAACTTCCCGGAAGTGTCACTGCCGGTGCATGGCCAGAATGCCAACCGTCTGCTGCATATCCACGAAAACCGCCCGGGACTGCTGACCAGCATCAACCAGGTCTTTACTGATCGCGGTATTAATATCGCGGCGCAGTATCTGCGGACGGCGGGTGATCTGGGTTATGTGGTTATCGACATTGTGGCGAATAACAAAGATGAAGCTGACGACGTTCTGCTGCAGTTGAAAGCGCTGCCGGGAACTGTCAGAGCACGTCTGTTGTTCTGAGAGCGGTGATTGCTCTGCGGATAACGGGCAAAAACGAAAAGTCGCGGTAAACACATCCGTGTGCGCTCAGGCGCGTCATCCATGACGCGCATGCTTTTCGTTTCATTTGCCCGTTAACCGCTGTCGCTGTCAGCAGCAGATGGATTATTTATCTGATTGTTTATACTGATTTATTTATGTTCCGGCCACAGCCAGCGACGTGATGGCGTGATCACTTCCGGCAGCGGGACATCCCACTGTGCGGCAGGAAGTTCATCAACCTGCTGACAATCATGTGCCAGCCCCACCGGGTAAAACCCTTTCTTCTGCCAGCCTGTCAGTGTGCGGTCATAAAAACCGCCGCCCATCCCGAGACGCTCTCCTTTTTCATCAAACGCGACCAGCGGAATAAACATCATATCCAGTTCCTGCGGCGGTAATACCTGTGTGACATCCAACGCCGGTTCTGAAATTGAAAACTTGTTTTTAATCAGCGGTGTATCAGGGCGATAAGCAAGGAATAACAGATGATGGCGGCTGAACGGGTGAAGAACAGGTAAAAAGACCTGTTTTCCCTGTGACCACAGCCACTCTGTCAGCGGACGGGTATCAATCTCACCATCAAAAGAGAGAAACAGGGCAATATTATTGGCGCGGTGTATATCAGGGTGATGAATGATTTGCTGAACAAGGTCTTGTGCGGCAGTGCTTTGCTGCTGAGGTGTCAGCGCACGGCGCTTGTTGCGGATTAACTGACGCAGATGATGCCGCGCTTGTAACAACGGGTCATGAGTCATAGTGAAATCAGCGAAATATCAGGAGATAAAGAAGAGAGAGGTCTCCAAGATGCCGTCGCAGGCTGTAACCCTTGAACCCTTGGTTCAAGGTGAACGCGGTGTTGCTTCCATTAGGCTGCCTGAACGAATCAGGTATGCTCACCGGTGACAAATCACCACATTCTGTCTGTATCAATATCGGCTCAGGGGACTGACCCGCAGACAAACATCTCAGAGAATTTTGTGAACTTCGTGTAACGTTGTTCTTAAACTCATTGTATGAAATCGGGCAGATATTGCAACCTAATTTCGAAATTTTTTTTGTCTAGTGACTGATTTCTAAACAATTTTATTCAATAGGTGTTACCTGGCGCTCAGTGATTCGGGTTTGGTCATGCAGCGCCTGCTCGATAGTCTGCTGTAACAGTTTTATCTTCTGTTCCATGTTATAGGCATAATCGCGCGTTTTCAATTTTTCTTGTGCCAGTTCGTGACAGATGTTTAACGCGACGATAAAAACGAGCTGTTCTGTGTTGGACACCCGGCTGCGTTCTTTCAGGTCCTGTAACCGTTGTTCAAGCTCCGCAGCAGAAGCGAGCAGAGCTTCTCTTTGTTCCGGTGGACAATTAACGCGCATGGAACGCCCGAATATCTGGATATCAACGGGTTGTGCAGACATGAAATCTTCCTTTGGTTCTGCAACAGGATATTATCCTGTGTGACGTGAATTGTGTACGTTATAGCAGCAGGCCGCAGCCCTTATCTGGTACAGCGGCGCCTCTTGATGGTAGCATATCATGAACTGAAACCCGACTGGTGAGCAAAATAATGACCCCGGATAAAACACTGCCCGATTTTAAAACACTTGATGAACTTTTGCGTCAGCAGGCCGTCGCCATGACCGCGTCAGAGATGCACGGCCTGATCACGGGTCTGCTCTGCGGCGGTAACACAGATGACAGCTGGCTGGCACTGATCCACGACCTGACCAACGAAGGCATGGCGTTTTCACAGGTTCTGGCACAGCCGCTGCGTGCTCTCTTTAATACCACATTTGAACTGCTTGATGATACCGAATGTCAGTTTAATTTACTGCTGCCGGATGATGAAGCGGGTGTGTTTGCCCGGGCTGATGAGCTGGCCGGCTGGGTCAATCACTTCTTATTAGGTCTGGGTGTGGCGGATCCGAAATTCAGTGATCGCAAGGAAGTAAAAGAAATTGTGACTGATCTGCGGGAAATCGGCATGCTGGGCTATGATGAGGCAGAAGATGCCGAAGAGTTGGATGACGCGCTGGAAGAAGTGATCGAGTATGTCCGCGTTGCGGTACAGCTGTGCTATATCTCGCTGGCGAAGCCGCGCAGCGCACAAAAGGCTGATGCGCCGGAACAGAAACCGACATTACACTGATATATCTGAATCTGTCCGCAGCAGATAATCTGCGGCACACTGAACCATCAGATTCCTGAATCATCACACAGTACAAGGAAAGAGGGTATGAATAAACAAGAATTTATCTCACGCCGTCAGGCATTGCTGGAAAAAATGGCACCGGCCAGCGCGGCGGTTTTCTTTTCGGCACCTCCGGCACAGCGCAATGCGGACAGTGAGTATCCCTACCGCCAGCACAGTGATTTTCTCTACCTGACCGGTTTCAGTGAGCCGGAAGCCGTACTGGTACTGATTAAAAGTGATGAAACCCATAACCACAGTGTTCTGTTTAACCGGGTTCGTGATCTGACGGCGGAAATCTGGTTCGGCCGCCGTCTCGGCCAGGATGCTGCGCCGGAAAAACTGGGTATTGACCGCGCACTGCCGTTTGATGAAATCAACGAGCAGCTCTGCCAGTTGCTTAACGGCCTCGACACCCTCTATTTCGCTCAGGGCGAAATGGCGTATGCTGATACCATTGTCTTTAATGCCCTCGATACACTGCGCCGCGGCAGCCGCCGTAACCTTTCCGCGCCGGGCACGATTATTGACTGGCGGCCGATTGTCCACGAAATGCGTCTGTTTAAATCCCCGGCGGAGCTGGACATCATGCGCCGTGCCGGGAAAGTCAGTGCACTGGCACACACCCGCGCGATGGAAAAATGCCGTCCGGGTATGTACGAATACCAGTTACAGGGCGAAATTGAACACGAATTTGTCAGTAACGGCGCGCGTTTCCCGTCCTATAACACCATTGTCGGCAGCGGTGAGAACGGCTGCATTCTGCACTACACCGAAAACGAATGCCGGATGAAAGACGGCGATTTGGTGCTGATCGACGCCGGATGTGAAATTGAGGGTTATGCCGGGGATATCACCCGTACCTTCCCGGTGAACGGCAAATTCAGCAAAGAGCAGCGCGAAATCTATGATCTGGTGCTGGAAACCCTGGATGTCTCCCTCGAACTCTACCGCCCCGGTACTTCTATTGCAGAGGTGACAGAGCGCGTGGTGGAAATCATGACGGAAGGGCTGGTAAAACTCGGCTTACTGACCGGGGATGTGCCGCATTTGATCGAGACCAAAGCATACCGCGCATTTTTCATGCATAGTCTCAGCCACTGGTTAGGACTGGATGTACATGATGTCGGCCATTACGGCACAGAACGTGACCGCATCCTGGAACCGGGTATGGTGCTGACCATCGAACCGGGGCTGTATATTGCGCCGGATGCGGATGTGCCGGAAGCATATCGCGGCATTGGTGTCCGTATCGAGGATGATATTGTCATCACAGCGGACGGCAACGAAAACCTGACCGCATCAGTGGTCAAAAACGCAGATGATATTGAGGCGCTGATGGCGCAGGCAAAACAGGCTGAATAATTAATGAGTGTGATAATCACCGGGGGCGGAATGACCGGCGCAACACTGGCGCTGGCACTTTCCCGCCTCAGTCACGGCAGGCTTCCCGTTGCACTGGCGGAAGCCAGATTACCGGATGACCATCATCCGGGGTTTGATGCGCGGGCGATTGCCCTGGCATACGGTACCTGTCAGCGGCTGGAGAAAATCGGGCTGTGGTCCGCCCTGAAAGCGCATGCGGCGCCGATTACCCGGGTGCATGTGTCTGATCAGGGGCATACCGGCTGTGTGAATATTACCGCCGGTGATTATGATATTGATGCGCTCGGACAGGTGATTGAGCTGTATGATGCCGGGCAAACCCTGTTTGCCGAACTGGCAAAAGCCGAAAATGTCACGTTGTATTGTCCGGACAGCGTAAAAAGCATTACCCGTACAATGGATTCGGTCAGTGTTCAGCTGGACAGCGGCAAAACACTGAACGGTCAGGTTCTGATCGCGGCGGACGGCAGTCACTCTGCGGTCGCGCAACAATGCGGTATGCAGTGGAGCGACACCCCGTATGAGCAGGTGGCGGTGATTGCCAATGTGATGACAGAATTGGATCCGCAGGGGCGGGCGTTTGAGCGTTTCACCCCGCAGGGGCCGCTGGCCATGCTGCCGATGACAGAAGGGCGCAGTTCGCTGGTCTGGTGTCACCGTGCAGAGCATGCGGAAGCCGTGCGTGAATGGGATGATGAGACTTTCTGCCGCGAATTGCAGAAAGCCTTTGGCTGGCAACTGGGCAAAATTGTCACTGCCGGTGCCCGTCACTGTTATCCGCTGACTCTGAGTGCCGCGCACTCTCAGATTTCCCACCGCCTGGCGCTGGTGGGTAACGCCTCGCAGACACTCCATCCGATCGCCGGCCAGGGTTTTAACCTGGGAATGCGTGACGTGATGGCACTGGCGGAGGTTATCAGTCAGGCGTTTTTATCACAGGAAGATATTGGTCAGTACCGTGTGCTGATGCAATATCATGCCGCCCGTGAGGCTGACCGGCAGGCGACAATGACCCTGACCGACAGCCTGGTGCGCCTTTTCTCCAACAGTTGCTTCCCGCTGGCCGCCGGACGGAATGCCGGTCTGATGGCAATGGAAATGCTGCCGTTTCTGCGCAACCGGCTGGCAAAACAGACTCTCGGCTGGGTCGCGCAGCCGCTTAACACCGCCACGGAAAGAGGATAAACAATGCAGTCATATGATGTGGTAATTGCCGGTGGCGGCATGGTCGGGCTGGCACTGGCCTGTGGTCTGCACGGCTGCGGGCTGCGTATCGCCGTGATTGAAAAGCAGGCGCCGGATACCCGTTTTGATCCGCAGGCGCCGTTTGCTGTCCGGGTCTCCGCCATCAACAGTGCCAGTGAGCGCTTACTGGGGCGACTGGGTGTCTGGCAGGATATTCTGGCAAAACGCGCGGCACCGTATCAGGGCATGGAAGTGTGGGATAACGACAGCTTTGGCCGTATTGCGTTCAGCGCGGCGGAAGCCCATTGTGAACACCTTGGTCATATCATTGAGAACGATGTGATCCGCAACGCGCTCTGGGAGCGGGTGCAAAAGCTGTCTGATGTAACACTGCTCACCGGTACGCAAATCCGTCAGGTGGTGTGGGGCGAAAACGATGCCTTTATCACCCTGGAAAATGACGACATGCTCACGACCCGCTTAGTGGCCGGGGCAGACGGTGCAAATTCCTGGCTGCGTCAGCATGCGGATATCCCGGTTTCGTTTTGGGATTATGAGCATCACGCGCTGGTCGCCACCATCCGCACAGAACTGCCGCATGAGAATGTGGCGCGTCAGGTTTTCCACGGCGACGGCATTCTGGCATTTCTGCCGCTGCCGGATGCACATCACTGCTCAATTGTCTGGTCTCTGCCCGGACTGACAGCACAGCACTGTCTGGATCTGGATGATGCTGCGTTTAACCATAAACTGGCAGCGGCGTTTGATCTGCGCCTCGGGCTGTGTGAAGTGGTCAGTGAGCGGCGGGCAATCCCGCTGACCGGACGTTATGCCCGTCAGTTCGCCGCGCCGCGTCTGGCGCTGCTGGGCGATGCGGCTCACACCATTCATCCGCTGGCCGGACAGGGTGTTAACCTCGGTTTTATGGATGTGGCAGAGCTGATTGGCGAAATCCGCCGTCTGACGGCTGAAGGCAAAGATATCGGTAACTATTTCTGGCTGCGCCGTTTTGAGCGCCGCCGCAAGCAGAGTGCCGCAATGATGCTGGCCGGAATGCAGGGTTTCCGTGAACTGTTCGACGGCAGCAATCCGGTGAAAAAACTGGTCCGTGATGTCGGTCTGGTGCTGGCAGACACACTGCCGGGCGTGAAACCGGCGCTGCTGCGCCATGCCCGCGGACTGAGTGATATGCCGGACTGGCTGCGTGAACCGAAGCCGGCATCAGCTGAAAAAATCTAATTTAAGGGCTTTTTTCACATTAGTTTTATTCATAATGCACTAAAAATTAACCGGTCGATCCGGCCGGTGTTTTAGTGCATTCCCGCCGCTTAATTCAAAACTATCACCTGTTAATGCTTTTTTGCGCCTCAGGGCTCAGAATGGCAGATGAAAAATCTGCATACTGACGGCTCGTATTTTTCCGTCCGCGTACACGGTCACAATTTTTTCTTATGGTTACGTTTGTGATTCGGTGATAACGTCAGGAAAAGGGTATCGTTTGCGCGGTACACGCTGCGCACTATGTCTGACTGAAAGGGGATAGAATGGCACAACACACACCACTGTCCGGTGAGCACGTTGCCTGCGGGGCAAAAATGGTGGATTTCCACGGCTGGATGATGCCGCTGCACTACGGCTCCCAGATCGAAGAGCACCACAATGTCCGCAATGACGCCGGTATGTTCGATGTTTCCCATATGACAATCGTGGACTTTCATGGTCCGCAATGTCAGCAGTTCCTCCGTTATCTTCTCGCCAACGATGTGGCAAAACTCACCGAAAAAGGCAAAGCACTGTATACCGGGATGCTCAATGCGTCCGGCGGTGTGATCGATGATCTTATCGTCTATTACTTTGCGGATGATTTTTACCGGCTGGTGGTGAACTCCGCCACCCGTGAAAAAGATCTGGCGTGGATTGACGAACATCGCAAAAACTTTGCGGCTGAGATGACAGTCCGTGATGATTTGGCGATGATTGCTGTTCAGGGGCCGCATGCCAAAGAAAAAGTTGCGACACTGCTGAGTGCGGAACAAAAAGCCGCCGTCGCCGGGATGAAACCGTTTTACGGCGTGCAGAGCGGCGATTATTTCATTGCCACTACCGGGTACACCGGCGAGGAAGGTTATGAAATCGCGCTGCCCGCAGAGCAGGCTGCTGACCTGTGGAAAAAACTGCTGGCCGCCGGGGTGAAACCTGCCGGGTTAGGAGCGCGGGATACCTTACGCCTCGAAGCTGGCATGAATCTTTACAGCCAGGAGATGGACGAAACCGTCAATCCGCTGGCGGCGAATATGGGCTGGACTATTGCCTGGCAGCCGGAAGACCGGAAATTTATCGGCCGTGAGGCACTGGAAAAATTCCGCCGTGACGGCACTGAAAAACAGGTCGGTCTGGTGATGCGCGAAAAAGGCGTACTGCGGGCCGGAATGGAAGTCCGCTTTACTGATGAGCTCGGCAAATTACAGACCGGCGTTATCACCAGCGGAACTTTCTCCCCGTCACTGGGATTCAGTATCGCGCTGGCCCGCGTCCCGCAGGGGATCGGCAATACCGCTATTGTACAGGTGCGCAACCGTGAAGTGCCTGTTGAGGTCGTGAAACCGGGATTTGTCCGTAACGGCAAAGCACTGGTCTGAACATCCGTATTTTATTGTTAAATTTTGAGAAACCCGATAACAGGAGCCGTTGGCGATGAGTAATATACCTGAGAATCTGAAATATACAGAAGATCACGAGTGGGTTCGCCATGAGAGTGGTGATGAGTATGTGGCAGGGATCACTGACTACGCGCAGGAACTGCTGGGCGATGTGGTTTTTGTTGAATTACCGGAAGTGGGTGATGAAATCACGTTTGGTGAGGCATTCGGTACCGTTGAGTCGGTAAAAGCGGCATCTGACCTGTATGCGCCGGTGACCGGCACCGTTATCGCCGTGAACGAAGCACTGGAAGACAGCCCGGAACTGGTAAACAGCGAGCCGTATGAAGGCGGCTGGATGATCCGTATTAAAATCACGGATCCGGATGAGTTTGCCGGTCTGATGGACGCAGCCAAATACGCAGAACTGCAGGCTGAAGAAGAAGACTGACGGATTGCGGAACCCTGTTTGTAAGTAAACAGGGTTTTTTTTCGGGTTTTTATTGAATCAGACAATGTCAGGAACCGGAGAACAATGACTCAAACTTTAACGCAGCTTGAAAACCGGGGTGAATTTGTCCGCCGTCATATCGGCGCATCCCCTGAACAACAGCAGCATATGCTGAAAACGGTCGGTGCGGCATCACTTGAAGATCTCACCCGCCATATTGTCCCTGATGATATTCAGCTGGATATCCCGCCTGCCGTGGGCGAAGGGGCAACCGAACAGGATGCGCTGGCAGAACTGAAAATCATTGCCGGGCTGAATCAGCAATTTACCTCTTACATCGGCCAGGGCTATGCACCGACCATTCTGCCGCCGGTAATTTTACGCAATCTGCTGGAAAATCCGGGCTGGTATACCGCGTACACGCCGTATCAGCCGGAAATCTCCCAGGGCCGCCTGGAAGCACTGCTGAATTTCCAGCAGGTGACTATCGACCTGACCGGTCTGGAGCTGGCATCTGCCTCACTGCTTGATGAAGCGACCGCTGCGGCGGAAGCGATGGCGATGGCAAAACGCGTCAGCAAAAAGAAAAATGCCAACCGCTTTTTCATTGCGGATGACGTGCATCCGCAAACCCTGGATGTGATCCGCACCCGCGCTGAATATTTCGGTTTTGAACTGATAATCGATAGTGCGGAAAAAGCCCTTGATTACGATGATGTGTTCGGTGTGCTGTTGCAGCAGACCGGCACCGGCGGACAGATCCATGATTACCGTGAATTACTGGCACAGTTACATCAGCGTCAGGTGATCACCAGTGTGGCAGCCGATATTATGGCGCTGGTCCTGCTGGAAGCGCCGGGCAAACAGGGCGCGGATATCGTCTTCGGCTCAGCCCAGCGTTTTGGTGTGCCGATGGGCTACGGCGGCCCTCATGCTGCCTTCTTTGCCTGCCGTGATGCTTACAAACGTGCGATGCCGGGCCGTCTTATCGGGGTATCCATTGATGCCGCCGGTAACCGTGCTCTGCGTCTGGCGCTGCAAACCCGCGAACAGCATATCCGCCGTGAAAAAGCGAACTCCAATATCTGTACCTCTCAGGTTCTGCTGGCAAATATCGCCGGGATGTATGCGGTCTACCACGGGCCGGAAGGTTTGAAACGGATTGCCGGCCGCATTCACCGCCTGACCGATATTCTGGCGAAAGCGCTGACAGATGCAGGTCTGCGTCTGCGTAACACCACCTGGTTTGATACTCTGACGATTGAAGTGCAGGACAAAGCTGCCGTTCTGGCCCGTGCCAAAGCGGCGCGTATCAACCTGCGTACCGATCTGCCGGGTGCCGTTGCGGTTACCCTGAGCGAAACCACGCAGCGTGAATGCCTGGAAAATCTGTATGCGGTACTGACCGGACAGGAAGCACTGTGGGATATCGATGCACTCGATGCACAGGTTGCCGCTTCTTCTGAATCCATTCCTGCCGCGCTGCGCCGCGAAGGGGAGATTCTGAAGCATCCGAACTTCCGCCGCTATCACAGCGAAACGGATATGATGCGCTATCTGCACAGTCTGGCCCGCAAAGACCTGGCGCTGGATCAGGCGATGATCCCGCTCGGCTCCTGCACCATGAAACTGAATGCGGCAGCGGAGATGATTCCGATCACCTGGCCGGAATTCGGTAATATGCACCCGTTCTGCCCGCCGGAGCAGGCTCAGGGCTATCATGTGATGATAGAACAGCTCTCCCGCTGGCTGGTGTTGCTGACCGGTTATGACGCCATGTGTATGCAGCCGAACTCCGGCGCACAGGGGGAATACGCCGGGCTGGTGACTATCCGCCGCTATCAGGAAAGCAAAGGTGAAGGGCACCGCACTATCTGTCTGATCCCGCAGTCTGCTCACGGCACTAACCCGGCCTCAGCCAATATGGCGGGGATGGAAGTCGTGGTGGTGGCCTGTGATGAAGACGGTAACATTGATCTGGCGGATTTACGGGCGAAAGCAGAACAGCACAGTGAGAATCTGTCCTGTGTGATGATCACTTATCCGTCCACCCACGGGGTGTATGAAGAGGGTGTGCGCGAAGTCTGTGATATCATTCATGAATTCGGCGGCCAGGTGTATCTGGACGGCGCGAACATGAACGCACAGGTCGGTGTGACTACACCGGGCTTCATCGGCGCGGATGTTTCTCACCTTAACCTGCACAAAACCTTCAGTATTCCGCACGGCGGCGGCGGACCGGGCATGGGGCCGATTGGTGTGAAAAAACACCTCGCACCGTTTGTGCCGGGACACACCATCGTTACCTCTGAGCTGCTGACCTCTCAGGGCGCAGTATCCGCCGCACCGTTCGGCAGTGCCTCCATTCTGCCGATCAGCTGGATGTATATCCGCATGATGGGTGCTCAGGGACTACGTCAGGCCAGCCAGGTGGCGATCCTTAATGCCAACTATATCGCTGCACGACTGAAATCCGCTTACGATGTGCTTTATACCGGCCGTAACGGGTATGTGGCACATGAATGTATTCTGGATATCCGTCCGCTGAAAGCGAAGTTTGGTATTACGGAGATGGATATTGCCAAGCGTCTGATTGACTACGGTTTCCATGCACCGACTATGTCTTTCCCGGTCGGCGGCACACTGATGGTTGAGCCGACAGAGTCCGAAAGCCAGACGCAGCTGGATCGCTTTATTGATGCGATGCTGGGTATCCGTACGGAAATGGAGCGGGTCGGCAGCGGCGAGTGGACAGCGGAAGATAACCCGCTGGTCAATGCCCCGCATATCCAGACTGAACTGGCAGCGGAGTGGTCACACCCGTACAGCCGTGAAGTGGCGGTATTCCCGACTCAGGCAACGCGTGACAACAAATACTGGCCGACGGTTAAACGGCTGGATGATGTCTACGGTGACCGTCACCTTCAGTGCTCCTGTGCACCGATGAGTGATTACGAGTAAACGGTAAACGATAAAGAAAAGGCCGGTTGTGGTAACACAACCGGCCTTTTTTATCAGTGCAGCCAGCCTTTCTGCTTCGCGGTATCCAGTTCGGCACGTAACCACGTCCAGAATGCCGGATGCACATCGGCAATAAACTTCGTGCGGTCAATCACCTGTTCCAGTGAAATGTTGTTTTCCACCCAACTCTGACCGTTGTTGTGCAGATTCATCAGCACCGGCATCACGCGGTCGATCATATTGGCGATACGGGCTTCGCGGGTCTCTGCGGCGTCATACTCATTCCACAGCGCCTGAAACTCATCCGCCTGCGGCTGCGGCAGCAGGCCGAAAATCCGTTTTGCGGCAGCCACTTCTTTTTCCGCAATCGCTTCGCGGGCGGCCAGATCAAAGACCAGCACGTCCCCGGCGTCAATTTCCACCACATCATGCAGCAGTGCCATTTTCAGGATCCGCAGCATATCCGCATCTTCAACATACGGCGCAAACGCCATTGCTGTCATGGCAAAATGCCAGCTGTGTTCAGCGGAGTTTTCCTGACGTTCATTGTTCAGCAGGCGGGTTTTGCGGTAAACGCTTTTGAGCTTATCCAGCTCCATAACAAAGGTGATTAACTGAGAAAAAGGAATGACTTCCTGTGCGGGAACAGCTGATGACATAACAACCTCAATACGGATTTATACAGAATACCTCCGGGCGCAGAGACAGGGTATCTCTGCGCCCGGGGATGACGGGAAATCAGGCTTCTTCAGTAAAGGAGTACGGCAGCGGGAAAAGGCTCAGGCGGCTTTCTTCATCTTCACGGATACGGAAGACAGCATCTTCCTCCGTATCATTATTCATCACAATCTGCACCAGAACGCGGTCATCGCTCAGGCGGACAGCCGCGAGAATGGTACCGGTGCGGCGCCAGTTTTCACCCAGTTGGCGTTCAGCATCATCACCGGCGACTGGCACATGGCGGCTGTGACCAATCAGTGTGAACATGGCGCGTTTGTTGGCACCGCGGAATTTGGCGCGGGCGACCATTTCCTGGCCGGTATAACAGCCTTTCTTAAAGCAGATACCCCGGGGAAGGGATTGCAGATTTGTTGCCTGCGGCAGAAATTCACCGACGGTTGCCGCATCAATTACGGCGTAACCAGCTTCAATATCCAGTGCGGTCCACTGAGTGTCAGACGCGTCCGGCAGAGACAGGGCATCAGATAAAGCACCGGCCTGTTCAGCGGTTTGGATCAGAATAAAACGCCCCTGCGGCAGCGGCAGATACAGCAGCGTGGTGTCATCGCTGCTGACAACCTGAGTGTCCGCATCCGGAACTGTGCTGAAATGTGCCTGTAAGACTTCTGCCGCACCGTGACCGGCGATCCCGGTCAGGACAGCACTATCATCAGCGGCAATCGTCACTTTGGAAAATACCGCGTATTTTTTCAGTTCCGCGAGCTGGGTATCCAGCGCACTGCGGCGGATAAGGTAGGCGTAACCGTCTTTATAATGAAACAGACGCAGATCACTCCACATCTTCCCTTTGGCATCACAATGGGCACACAGCACATGCTGATCATCAGCCATAGCGTCGATATCAGCGGTGACCTGTCCCTGAAGATACTTCTGACTATCCGGGCCGGTGATGGTCACCAGCGCCAGATCGCTGAGGGAAATGCGTGTCAGGGGGAGAGAATCACTCAGTTGCGGGAGTAATGTATTTGTTTCTGTGTTCATGATGTTTTACCTGTCCGGAGAGCTGTGCAATGTATGGTAAAAGAGATAACAGACATTGCAAGAGAATATTATTGACCCTTTGTGTGATGCGGTACGTGCGGAGTGACAATGAAATCCTCAGCTGCGGATTTCATTTATTTTTCCGCCTGAGACGCATTTTTCTCCGGCATGTGCGGCAGACGATTTTCTTTATTGTCAGGGCTTGGTAGGCTACGCTGATATCATCAGTTATGTTTACCGGTCTGATAAACCGCTTCTTATAAAAAGGATATACCGGTGTTAGATATTGAAAATAAAGCCCGCATCCACTGGGCCTGCCGTCGCGGCATGCGGGAGCTGGATATTGCGATTATGCCGTTTTTTCAGCATGAATATGACACGCTGACCGATGCTCAGAAACAGGATTTTGTGCAGTTGCTGAACTGCCCGGACCCGGATCTGTTTAACTGGCTGATGAATAAAGGCCGTCCGGATGATGAGGCGCTGTATCAGATAATCCGGCTGATTCAGGAACGTAATCAGGCACGGATGGCAGCACAGAACGCAGCGTATTATCCGGACTGAGCGGCAGAAAAAGTCATAACCGGTCACAGTTATTTCATAGGAAACCGGGAAGGAATGCCGTATATTTTCCGGCTGACGGACGCGGGATAACCGGGTTCTCAGCCGGACAGCGGGTGCTGTCATTATGTCAGGATACAGAGGGGGCAGACCGGTGGTTTTATGGAAATCAGTATTACGTGTCTCATTTAATACTCAGGTCTTCTCAACACTGATTTACGGTGTGCTGGCGCTGAGTGTATTATTTGCGCCCTGGCCCGGCAGAACCTCATTTATCTGGCTGCCGCTGACATTGCTGCTGATCGCAGGCTGGGGGCGGACACAGTATAAAATCAGCAAACGCGCCGGTCCCGCCAGTCTGCAGAATCAAAACCGGATTTTATGGCGTAAAAGCGAGTGGGAGATCACTAAACCGCCATATATTACCCGGCTGGGTATCCGTCTGCATCTGCGCTCACTGACCTCCGGGCGGCAGAAATACCTGTGGATAGCCTCTGACAGTGTCCCGAAAGAGGCATGGAGCAGCCTTAATCAGCTGCTTTTACAGTACCCGGATATCTGATCGGCCTACAGCAGTTCCTGAACTTCCTCAAGTACCTGCATACACCATGTGGCGATGCGCTCTTCGCTTTCGTCATACTGATTGACATCATCAAGTGCCAGGCCGACAAAGTGTTTGCCGTCCGGGGTCAGGGCTTTCGGGCTGGTGAAGGTATAACCGTCCACCGGCCAGTAACCGGCAAATTTTACCCCGGATGATTGCAGCTGCTGATGCAGATAGCCCAGTGCGTCCAGGAACCAGTCGCTGTAATCCACCTGATCACCCATGCCGTACATAGCGACAATTTTTCCCGATAAATCAAGCTGCGGCAGTTGCTCCCACACCGTCAGCCAGTCTTCCTGGATTTCACCGAAATCCCAGGTCGGAATGCCGAGGATCAGCACCGGGTAGCTTTCCATCAGTTGCAGATCTGTCTCTTTCACATCATGGAGTTCAACGAGATCATCACCTAAAATATCACGGATTTTTTCAGCTGCCATTTCGGTATAGCAGGTGCTGGAACCATAAAAAAGACCAATTTTCATCTGTTTATTCTGCTGTGTATCGGGTAAAAAATGAAAGCCCGCCGCCTCTGTGCGCTGCTTTCATCACAGGATTACGGTATTGTAACAGAAGATAAGTTAATTCTGACACGGGAATTCAAACGGGAGGTCAGCGGTGAAGGACGCCGTACAACACAGCGAAAGTGATGCACTGACAGAGCAGTTTCTTGATACTATCTGGCTGGAACAGAATTTATCGGAAAACACCCTGGCATCCTATCGCCTGGATTTACAGGCACTGGCGGACTGGCTGGCGCCGCAGGATCTGGACTGGTTATCGCTGACCACCCTTGATTTGCAGGCTTTTCTGGCCGGCCGGCTGGATCGCGGTTACAAAGCTACCAGTTCGGCGCGGATGCTCAGCTCGCTGCGCCGGTTTTTCCAGTATTGCTACCGTGAAAAACTGCGGACGGATGACCCGACTATTCAGCTGGCGGCACCCAAACTGCCTGCCCGGCTGCCGAAAGATTTGAGCGAAAGCCAGGTGGATGACCTGCTTGCGGCTCCGGATGTTACCGATCCGCTTGAACTGCGCGATAAAGCCATGCTGGAAGTGCTTTATGCCTGCGGACTGCGCGTGACAGAGCTGGTGTCACTGTCGCTGCCGGATGTCAGTCTGCGCCAGGGCGTGATCCGCGTGATCGGTAAAGGTAATAAAGAGCGTCTGGTGCCGATGGGGGAAGAAGCGGTGTACTGGCTGGAGGTTTATCTGGCACAGGCCAGACCGTCACTGCTGAACGGACAGGCTGCGGACGTGCTGTTCCCGAGCAAACTCGGGCGGCAGATGACGCGGCAGACATTCTGGCACCGCATCAAACACTATGCGGTCGTAGCCGGGATTGCGACTGAAAAACTCTCGCCCCATGTGCTGCGCCATGCCTTTGCCACGCATCTGCTCAATCACGGGGCGGATCTGCGGGTGGTGCAGATGCTGCTGGGGCACAGTGATTTATCCACCACACAAATTTATACCCATGTCGCGACGGAGCGGTTACGCACGCTGCACCAGCAGCACCATCCGCGCGGCTGATAAGGAAACAGTATGCTGAAAATTGTATCATCCGCACTGGCGCTTCTGCTTGTGTTCAGTCACGGCGCGGTTGCCGGGGAAAGCGAAATCAAAGCGGCACTGGGCAAAATGGATATGACCGCCACCATGATCCGCCCGTCACCGGTGCCGGGTGTCTCGGCGGTAGCCACCCCGCAGGGTGTTTTTTATATCAGCGATGACGGCCGTTATCTGCTGCAGGGGCCGATGTTTGATATGAGCGGCAAAACCCCGAAAAATATCACCAATAATGTGCTGCTGGATGAGCTGAACAGCCTGGAAAATGAGATGATCATTTATAAATCTCAGCGCGGCAGCCACGTTATTACTGTCTTTACGGATATCACCTGTCCGTACTGCCTGAAGTTACATAATGAAAATAAGGCGCTGAATGATAAAGGCATTACGGTCCGTTATCTGGCGTTTCCGCGCAAAGGGCCGGATTCAGCTGTCGGCCGGGAAATGCAGTCAGTCTGGTGTAACGGGTTCAAAACCAAAGCGCTGGATAACGCGTTCCGTAATGAACCTATCCCGCAGATAGACAGCTGTAACATTGATATCAGTAAACACTATAATCTCGGCCTGAAATTCGGCATCACCGGCACTCCGGCGATTGTCCTTGAGGACGGAACGCTGATTGCCGGTTACCTGTCAGCGGATAAAATTGCTGAATTAGTAAATAAATAATTAATAGTATAATCAGGTTGTTATGATAAAAACAGAACTCCGCCGCCGTGATGCGGCGGATTACACAGCACTGCTTTCTCCCGATCGCCCCGAACTGTTATGCCGTCTGTATGCTGCCAGAGGAATTACCTCTGCGGAGCAACTGGAGCGCGGTGCACGCGGGCTGCTTAATTACGGTCAGCTTAATGGCATTGACCAGGCCGTTGTACTGCTGAAAGAAGCACTGCACCAGAATCAGCGGATTGTGATTGTCGGCGATTTTGATGCTGACGGCGCGACCAGTACGGCATTGTCGGTCCGTGCACTGCGCCGGATGGGATTCCGGCAGGTGGATTTTCTTGTCCCCAACCGTTTTGAGGACGGCTACGGGCTCAGCGCACAGGTGACAGAGCAGGCCCGCCGCAAAGGGGCGGAGCTGATTATGACAGTGGATAACGGTATTTCCTCTCATGACGGCGTGGCCGCTGCTCATGCTGCCGGGATCCGCGTGATTGTGACTGACCACCATCTGCCGGGAGAGATTCTGCCGCCGGCGGAAGCGATTATTAACCCGAACCTGGCAGACTGCGGATTTCTCTCCAAATCCCTCGCCGGTGTCGGCGTAACCTTTTATCTGATGTCCGCGCTGCGGGCATCACTGCGGGCGGACGACTGGTTCGCACAACAGAATATTGCCGAGCCGAACCTGGCTGAACTGCTTGACCTGGTCGCACTGGGCACAGTGGCAGATGTGGTGCCGCTTGATCAGAACAACCGTATCCTTGTGCATCAGGGGCTGAACCGTATCCGTGCCGGACGCTGCTGTGCCGGGATCACCGCGCTGCTGGAGATCTCCAAACGGCAGGCTCCCGCACTGGTGGCGAGTGACCTGGGTTTTGCGCTCGGACCGCGTCTGAATGCGGCGGGCAGACTGGATGATATGTCAGTCGGTGTTGAACTGCTGCTGACGGATGATATGGCGAAAGCACGCATGCTGGCACATGAACTGGATGGCCTGAACCAGACCCGGCGCGAAATAGAGCAGGGAATGCAGCAGGAGGCCCTGACACTGTTCAGCAAAATTGAGCACAGCACCACGGAAATACCGTCAGGGATAGCTCTGTATCACCCTGAATGGCATCAGGGCGTGGTCGGTATTCTCGCCTCGCGTATCAAAGAGCGTTATCACCGTCCGGTGATTGCCTTTGCTCCTTGCGGTGATGGTCTGCTGAAAGGCTCCGGGCGCTCGGTAAGCGGCCTGCATCTGCGGGATGTGCTCGAGCGGCTTGATACGCTCAATCCGGGAATGATGGCCGCATTCGGCGGCCATGCGATGGCGGCCGGGCTTTCTCTGCCGGAATCGTATTTCCCTGATTTTCAGCATAAATTTGCCGCGCTGGTGGATGATATGATTGACCCCGGCTTGCTGCACGGGGTTATCTGGAGCGACGGCGTGCTGTCACCGCAGGATATGACACTGGAAACCGCTGGTTTGCTGCGTGAAGGCGGGCCGTGGGGGCAGGGGTTCCCGGAGCCGTTGTTTGACGGCACATTCCGGCTGCTGCAACAGCGCATCGTCGGCGAAAAACATCTGAAAGTGATGATTGAACCGGAAGGCGGCGGTCCGCTGCTCGACGGAATCGCCTTTAATGTGGATGTAAATTACTGGCCGGACAACAGTGTGCAGCGGGTTCGTCTCGCGTATAAACTGGATGTGAATGAGTTCCGTGGACAGCGCAGTGTGCAGTTACTGATAGAACATATCTGGCCGGATTAATTTTAGTCCGAAAGGGGGTTGCGGTGCTGTCATGATGAGCGGATTTTCGCTACAATGTGCAGTTCTCACATTATTACCTGACAATCAACAAAAGATAAAAAGACATGTTTGAAATTAACCCGGTAAAAAATCAGATCCAGGATTTGACTGAGCGTACTTCGGTGCTTCGGGGGTATCTTTGACTACGATGCCAAGAAAGAGCGCTTAGAAGAAGTTAACGCCGAGCTGGAACAGCCTGACGTCTGGAACGAACCTGAACGTGCCCAGGCACTCGGTAAGGAACGCGCCTCTCTGGAAGCCATCGTGGAAACCATTGATGACCTTGACCAGGGGCTTGAGGATGTCAGCGGTCTGCTGGAACTCGCCGTCGAAGCGGATGACGAAGAGACCTTTAACGAAGCTGTTGAAGAGCTGAAGGGACTGGAAGACAAACTCGGTCAGCTGGAATTCCGCCGGATGTTCTCCGGTGAATATGACAGCGCTGACTGCTACCTTGATCTCCAGGCCGGTTCCGGTGGTACAGAAGCTCAGGACTGGGCAAGCATGCTGCTGCGTATGTATCTGCGCTGGGCAGAAAGCCGCGGCTTTAAAACCGAAATTATTGAAGAATCTGACGGCGACGTGGCCGGTCTGAAATCGGCAACGGTTAAGATCATGGGCGAATACGCCTACGGCTGGCTGCGCACCGAAACCGGCGTTCACCGCCTGGTGCGCAAGAGCCCGTTTGACTCCGGCGGCCGCCGCCATACCTCGTTCAGTTCCGCGTTTATCTATCCGGAAGTGGACGATGACATTGATATTGAAATCAATCCGGCGGATATCCGTATTGACGTTTACCGCGCCTCCGGTGCCGGTGGTCAGCACGTGAACAAAACGGAATCTGCGGTGCGTCTTACCCATATTCCGACCGGTATCGTCACACAATGTCAGAATGACCGCTCGCAGCATAAGAATAAAGATCAGGCTTTCCGTCAGATGAAAGCAAAACTTTATGAATATGAAATGCAGAAGAAAAACGCCGATAAACAAGAAATGGAAGATAACAAATCCGACATCGGCTGGGGCAGTCAGATCCGTTCTTATGTACTTGATGATTCCCGTATTAAAGATCTCCGTACCGGTGTGGAAACCCGCAATACGCAGGCTGTATTAGACGGCGATCTGGATAAATTTATTGAGGCCAGCTTAAAAGCGGGTTTATAAGGATTAAAAATGTCACAAGATCAACACAGTGCTGAGCAGGCACCTGATTTAAATAACGAATTAAAAACACGCCGTGAAAAACTGGCACAGTTGCGTGAGAAAGAAGCCGTTGCATTCCCGAATGATTTCCGCCGTGACGCGGTATCCGGTGAGCTGCATGAAAAATATGGTGAAAAAAGCGCGGAAGAGCTGGAAGCCCTGAATATCGAAGTGGCGATTGCCGGCCGTATGATGACCCGCCGTATCATGGGTAAAGCCTCTTTTGCCACCTTACAGGACACTGCGGGCCGTATTCAGATTTACGTTTCCCGTGATGATCTGGCTGAAGGCGTGTACAACGAATCCTTTAAAAAATGGGATCTGGGCGATATCCTCGCGGCGCGCGGTAAGTTATTTAAAACCAAAACCGGCGAACTGACTGTCCACTGCACTGAAGTCCGTCTGCTGACCAAAGCACTGCGTCCGTTACCGGATAAATTCCACGGTCTGAGTGACCAGGAAACCCGCTACCGCCAGCGTTATCTGGATCTGATCGCCAACGATGAATCCCGTCATACCTTTGCGGTGCGTTCACGTATTCTGGCTGAAATCCGTAAGTTTATGGTGAACAAAGGGTTTATGGAAGTGGAAACTCCGATGATGCAGGTGATTCCGGGCGGGGCAAGTGCGCGTCCGTTTGTTACCCATCATAATGCGCTGGATATCGATATGTATCTGCGTATTGCGCCGGAGCTGTATCTGAAGCGTCTGGTGGTCGGTGGTTTTGAGCGCGTGTTTGAAATCAACCGTAACTTCCGTAACGAAGGGGTTTCCCCGCGTCACAACCCGGAATTCACCATGATGGAACTTTATATGGCATATGCCGATTATAAAGACCTGATTGTACTGACCGAAGAGCTGTTCCGCACCATCGCTCAGGATGTGCTGGGTAACCCGGTCGTGAAATACGGTGACCAGGAATTCGATTTCGGCAAACCGTTTGCCAAACTCACCATGAAAGAAGCAATCTGCAAATATCGTCCGGAAACCAACATGGCTGATCTGGATGATATGGATAAAGCGGTTGCTATCGCGAAATCCCTGAACATCAAAATTGAAAAATCATGGGGTCTGGGCCGCGTACAGTGTGAAATCTTCGAGGAAGTGGCAGAAAGCCATCTGATCCAGCCGACATTCATCATTGAATATCCGGCAGAAGTCTCTCCGCTGGCGCGTCGTAATGACGACAATCCGTTTATTACTGACCGCTTTGAATTCTTTATCGGCGGCCGCGAAATCGGTAACGGTTTCTCCGAGCTGAACGATGCGGAAGATCAGGCAGAACGTTTTGCCGAGCAGGTCCGCCAGAAAGACGCTGGTGATGACGAAGCGATGTTCTATGACGAAGACTATGTTGTCGCGCTGGAGCACGGTCTGCCGCCGACAGCGGGTCTGGGTATCGGGATCGACCGCATGGTCATGCTGTTTACTGACAGCCATACCATCCGTGACGTTATCCTGTTCCCTGCGATGCGTCCGGGCAAATAATTGCTGCAGTAAATGAACACGGAGCCTCACAAATTTGTGGGGCTTTTTTTTCACTATCCTCTTGATAAACAAGATGACCGGCGTATAATCTCACACATCCTGACGCGGGCGTAGTTCAATGGCAGAACGAGAGCTTCCCAAGCTCTATACGAGGGTTCGATTCCCTTCGCCCGCTCCAGTTTTCTTCGTTAACTTCCTGTGTTATCAAATATTCCGGCAACTGAATCTCTCCGGTGCATCTCATCCCGTATGTCTGAAACTCTGATTCAGCCACACATGTGTCTGTGTCAGCATAATGGCGCTTGTCATTGCGCTCCGGCTTCGTACTGTTTTATATATTTACCGGCCCGGAGAAATATTGTGACTGAAATGAATAATTATTCAAAAATAATACTTTATTAATTTTACGAGTTTCCCGGTCATAAAAT
>NZ_WSPG01000099.1:0-272 GCF_022819185.1 Morganella sp. HSTU-ASny43 | reverse complement strand
ATCCGTATGTCGCTGGTTCAAGTCCAGCTGGAGGAGCCATATTTAAGAGCCCGCTCACTGAGCGGGCTTTTTCGTTTTTGTCCCTGCTTATCCGCAATTGCTCAAGCCTTAGCCACTCAGTCATTTTTTTGCATTTTGCCCTTTACAAGCTGCCGCAGGATAGCTATGATTCACCCCGTTCTCACGAGAACGCGATTCCTCCATAGTTCAGTCGGTAGAACGGCGGACTGTTAATCCGTATGTCGCTGGTTCAAGTCCAGCTGGAGGAGCCA
>NZ_WSPG01000098.1:0-273 GCF_022819185.1 Morganella sp. HSTU-ASny43 | reverse complement strand
GGCATGTGGCTGGCCGGGAAGGCTGGGCCACATGCTGCTATCCGCTCCGGAAATGTTCGTGTGCCAGTTGGCGAGTGCCGCAGCGGTCGTGATCGTGTGATGCAGCGCCTTGTCAACGTTGCCGGCCTGCAGGTACATCATGGAGCGGGTTTCGAGGTGGCCAACGAGAAAGACCCAGTCCGCTGGCGACTTGTCGGCGTCCTTGGCAGTTCCCCAACGCTGGCGCTGGTGGGCGGCTTCTTGCACGACCCCGCGGGCAAAGTCATGCAGCTC
>NZ_WSPG01000097.1:0-285 GCF_022819185.1 Morganella sp. HSTU-ASny43 | reverse complement strand
CGGCGCTACGGCGTTTCACTTCTGAGTTCGGCATGGGGTCAGGTGGGACCACCGCGCTACGGCCGCCAGGCAAATTCTTTTCAATTTCTGCCGAACTAAATTAATGGTGCTGATACCCAGATTCGAACTGGGGACCTCACCCTTACCAAGGGTGTGCTCTACCAACTGAGCCATATCAGCAAAAATCTGCGCTTTTGCACAGACTTTAAATAATAACCTGGCGGTTCCCTACTCTCACATGGGGAGACCCCACACTACCATCGGCGCTACGGCGTTTCACTTCTG
>NZ_WSPG01000096.1:0-304 GCF_022819185.1 Morganella sp. HSTU-ASny43 | reverse complement strand
ATTAGCACGTCCTTCATCGCCTCTGACTGCCTAGGCATCCACCGTGTACGCTTATTCGCTTAACCTCACAACCCGAAAGTGTCTTTCTGGACGGGTCGCTGCGCGTCATAATTTCTTTGTCGGGCAGTGCTCGCAATGCTCACATACTGATGTATGCTCCGCTTGCTGTGCGCTGGCCTCCGCGAAATTATTTAGCTCGCTTCCCCTCGAAAGTGAGTACTTTCAAAGTTGTTCGGCTGAGAGACTCATCAATATTACCTCGGTGATAATATTGATTGTTTCAATTTTTCAGCTTGTTCCGGAT